>JBDSDS010000026.1:0-7351 GCA_039920445.1 Chloroflexia bacterium | reverse complement strand
ATTGGTCGCCTCAAGCGATAGCCTATATTCGCTGGCGTAAGGCACGACGATACCTGTTTTCAATTGCGCTACGCCCCGACCTGTTTCCGGGTCAGCCTGATCGACAGTCGCGGCGTAAACACCCTCCTCGAGGTCGGCAGCTACGGCATCATACACGCCGGGCGATGTTTGCAAGGCGGCAATCTGGCGCATCCCTCCAGCTGTCGAGGTTATAGCGACTGTAGTCGTCAGGAAGTTGCGAGGCAATCCCTCTCCGTCCGCCGACTCGATGCGTAGATGAGCATCTTGTGAGGATGGGCGCGTTCCCTGTTTTAGCTCAACATTGGCAATAACTCCGGGCGCGCTTTCCTGTGGCAGCGCCCAGCTCACCATTTGTCCTACAAATTGCGCGAACCCCGGCCAGGTAATCCACTCTGTAGCCCACCGGCCCTTCGCATCCGATGTCCACACTACCGATCTGCCTAACCCGTACTGCCATTGAGCCAGCAATGGATCCCCGCGTGGAGATTTCAGTATCGCCTCAGCGTTCGGTTTAAGCGTCGTGCTGTTGTATCCCAGGAGCGGCGGAAATCCAGATTGATCCAGGCCAGCAAGAATAGGACTTTGCTCGGCAACGACGGGCGTAAGTCGCTCTTCGACATAGAAGGCTCCAACAAGGCGCACTGTCTCCTTCAAGAGGATATCGGGCACTTCACGAATATCTTTTATCTCGTAATACTCACCACCACCTTTTGTCGCGAGGTCTTTCAGGAGGTCGCTGGCGCCTTCGCCCGCAGCAACCGTTGTCAATGTCATACCACTCGCGCGAATATCTGAGAGGAGGCCTGTGAAGTCTGCCTGCTTTGTCCAGCCGTCACTCAAGAGGACCAGGTGTTTTAGCTCGGCGTCGACTGACTGGAGTCCGTTCATGGCGGTTTGCAAGCCTGGGTGGACATTTGTCTCGCCCTGGGCTACTACTGGTTGCAGGCTCTGCTGTAGCCCGTTTTCACCCAGGGAACCTAGCTCTTGGATGTTTACCAGCCAGGTTGGTGTAACATCAAATCCGACCACACCTATTTTGTCGCTGGAGTTCATAATAGCCGAGGCTTGGACTATGGCCTGCTTGATGATGTCTAACTTGTTTACCCCGAACTCTGTCCGCATGGCAGGGTCGAATTGTTGGTTGCCGCCGCAATGGCAGCGTCCCATGCTACCCGATTTGTCTACAACGAACGTCATTGCAATGGATGCCCTCTCAGCTGACGAGCGCACATCCATGCTGACCGGCAAGACTTCTTCCACCGGAGATCTCATGTAACCACCCGCGCCGAAGGAAACGTCGCCTCCCAGCATAATCAAGCCATGTCCGCTGTCACGAACATAGCTTTGAAGAGCAATCTGGCCCTCAGTCCCGATGGATTCAGCCGATACGTTTGCCAGCATGACGGTGTCATATTCGACCAGGTTTCCGATTAGGGAAGGCAATTCCCTCGGCTCCCTCACCGTCGTATTTATCCGGTTCGCCAGCAACGCTTCGGTGAGTGGCGCTGCGTCCTCCGGCGTCCCAGCCAACACCAGCACCGATGGAGGGGGACGAACGATGGTAAAGGATGAAGCAACATTATTCTCTTGTGTCCGGTCATCAACCGAGTTCACTCGAGCCTCTAACACATGGAAGCCTTCTGTTGCGGCATCCAGGTTGAACTCCACGACGTTGTCACCTGACCTGAGGCGCACAGTCCTTTCCTCGACTTGCTTCTTCTCATCCAGCAGACTAACAGTCGCCTCGCGCTCAGAGGTGCTTTTTACAAGGACCCGGACATCGAACTTCTGGCCTGCGGGCACAGAGCGCGGGCTAAGCACCTGGTCTACCGCCACCTCATTTGCCGCCTCCGCACCCAAAGGCACAACAGATATCTGGATGCCCTGATCGCGCAGACTTCTCGATATCGCGTTTGCCTCACCTACGGTTTCCTGGCCGTCCGTAAGCAGCACCAGCCGCCTTGCCCCGCCCTCCGGGAAAAGAGCGCTGCCAAGCTGTACGGCTTCTTCTATGTTCGTCGCTAGAGCAGAGGGCTGGTGTTCCCTAGGCTCCCACGATGGCGCAGCGCCTAATGCCCGATCCAGGATCGCCTGCTCCCCAAAGCGCACAACACCGAGACGGTCGTCGGGACCCATTTTAGCTGCGGCAGTTCTTACGAAGTCAGTGGCAGCCTCACGGTCCGCCGCGCTGACACTACCCGATTCGTCGATCAGGAATACAACGTTGAGAGGACCACCCTGACTCATCAACTGGAAGCCAGAAAGCGCCAGGACAATAAGGAAAAGAATGAGAGAACGTAGAGCAGTGCTTAGGTGTATACGCACGCGGTCGCGTGGGCGGGCGACTGCGCTCATGCGGCCCAACATGATTACGACTACAAGCGCAACTAGCAGAAGCAGATATTTAGGTTCATTGAGGCTGAAAGGTAGGTCCATATGCTCCCCTAACTCCGTTCCAACCTGCGTAGAGCGCGGCGTGTTCTGATCTCTGTGAGCGCGCGACGAATAACAATACGCTGAGCATACAGCCATTCGATAATCAATAATACGAAACCGCCGAAAGCAACTGCCGGCCATATCTCTCGCGCCTCTCCGGTTTGGC
The DNA here is from genome assembly GCA_039920445.1 of Chloroflexia bacterium. GTDB lineage: Bacteria > Chloroflexota > Chloroflexia > QHBQ01 > JADMIH01 > JADMIH01. The sequence continues at coordinate 4,728 of JBDSDS010000026.1, read as the reverse complement.
CCGCGACAACTGTATCGATGGGGAGAGCGTCCGGCAGCGATGGCGCGCTTACCGGCGCAATATTCGATTCATCCCTTGAAAAGAGATTTACCGCGAAGGCTTCCTGGGCAACAATCGCGCCCGCCGCGTATTCCGTGATGTAATAAACTCCCGGCTTACGCGCCTCATTGAAAGCGACTCGTTCCAAAGGGGCCAATAGGTCATATGACCATTCAATGCCATCCGGGTCCTCGATCAGGATATTATCTACGTCGCCTCCCGTGGGCTGAATTTGGACAGCCGCCCCAGGCTCGACACTGACCGGCACGCCGCCCTGCGCGGGAGGCAGAAGGTAGGCTACCAGGTTCCTGACCAGGAGCGGAAATGCAGGCTGCAACGGAAGATCAGAATCCCGGAAGTCAAAACCAATCGCCGCCACACGCCGACCATCCGTTTCACCCGCCACCAGCAATGGGCCTTCCTCGCTGCTCAACACAGCAGCGCCCCAGTCGGGAACAGTGAGAAGCCCTGACCGCTGAACATGGGCCTGGGAGAAATCTACAAAGTTCAGCAATGCGCCCGCATCTGTCACTGTGCTGCCGCCAGAGCGCGTCGTCCCAAGAGGTGTCGCCACTATGCCGGTGGGGCCGGTTATCATTGTGGAGGTCTGAATAAAGGGACCGCCTGTATCGGGCGCGACCACGAGCAAATTGCTGGACGGCAAGGTGTCAGTGCTCGGTATCCTGGCTCCTGCATCAAACACGATCAGGTCGGGAGGCGCGCCTTCGAGCGTCCCGGACGGATCATAAGCGCCCGGTTCAACCTTATACAGATTGACATTCGTTAGCAGAGATAGTGCAGACTCCAGGAACTTGTTGCCGTTGGTGACGAGCAAAACTGTGCCGGGTACGCCCGCCCTGTTTACTGTCCAGGCCTGGTCGTCGATAGGCAGAGTGTCCGCGACCGAGAATCCGGCCTTGATTACCCGCGCATTTACAGGAACATCCTCGATAATCAGTTCCTGTGTCGCTCCGGGTGGGATTGTAAGTTCGCGCGCATTCCAGGGAACGTCGTCCACGACTACATCAACCCTGCGCGTAACAGGACCATCATCAGCATTGAGTACCTGGATGAAAAGCCTTAGTGATCCCTGGTGTTGGCCCAGAGATAGAGCAGTTATGGCTTGATTTTGGGAGCTTTGCCCCACCTTAAAGTATCGTAGCGCAGCCGTAAGCGGGCCGACCTGCTCTTTCGTAGGGGCAAATCGGCCGTCCGACATCACCCACACGATAGAGTCGCCTTGCCGGGCGGCAAGAGCATTTGCCAGTTTGAGCGCGCCAACGAGATCAGTAGGGGCAGCCGCCTGGGCAGTCAGGCCAGATATGGCAGAGCGTAACCGGGCCTTATCGTCGGCGCTCGATATGACAACCGAGGCATGGGAATCGGCGGTTATAAGCGACGCTACTTCTCCTGATTGCAAACCGTCCACGATTTCAAAAGCCTTATCCTTCGCTGCCTCAAGGCGTGTGATGCGCCGGCCCTGCGCGCCATCGAGCGCACCCATGCTGGCTGATGTATCTATTATGAGAACAACGCTCCTTCTGTCAGTGACGTTGTCTGTGACCCAGGGCCGCGCCAGGGCAGCAATTAATGCCAATAACGCGAACAACTGCAACAGGAGTAGCGCCGAAAGCTGAAGACGCTGCCAGAGCGCATTGGCTTCGCGATCCCTGATCGATTCGTCCCATAGTTCCAGGCTGGCGATAGGCGCGGAGGGCCGTCGCATTCGGAGGAGGTATAAAACGATTATTGCGCCAAGTAGAGGGAGGGCTACGAGGGCAAATGGCGCGAAAAATCCCATAAAGTCTCAGTCACTCTCGATTACAGGCGCGTCAACGAGGTTCTTCTTCAGGTGTTTCATCGAGGACGGATTGGAGAACCGCATCAGGAGATACACCTTCGGCTTCTCCATCGAAATTGAGTATTATTCGGTGGCGCAAAGCGGGCAGTAAAGCGGCGCGTATATCCCGTAAGGCGACATTATAGCGTCCATCCAACAGGGCCATGATCTTGCCCGCAAGGATCATGGCCTGGAGGCCGCGCGGTGACCCGCCGTATCGCACATATTTCTTGGTCAAGCTGCTTGCCTCTCCGGTGTCTGGGTGAGTAGCCCGCAGCAGACGAGCGCCATAGGCGGTCACATGGGTGGCAATGGGCGTTTGGCGGGCGAGATATTGCATCGCCAGTATCTCCTCCCCTGTCACTACTCGCTCGACGGTTGGATTGTACCCGGACGTTGTTCGGTCCGAGATTGCTACCAGTTCGGCGGCGGATGGAAACTCGACAGTAAGCTTGAATAAGAATCGGTCAAGCTGTGCCTCCGGCAAGGGATATGTACCCTCCATCTCTAAGGGATTCTGGGTAGCCAACACAAAGAAAGGCCTGCCCAGACGATGCACTGTTCGTGCGACGGATACCGTTCCCTCCTGCATCGCTTCGAGCAACGCGGACTGCGTCTTAGGTGTAGCGCGGTTGACTTCATCGGCCAGCAACAGGTTGGCGAAGACCGGCCCCTGCTGGAACTGGAACCGCCTGCCCCCCGCCTCGTCCTCCACCAGGATATTCGTGCCGATGATATCTGCGGGCATGAGATCAGGAGTAAATTGGATACGGCTGAACTCGCAGTCGATTACTTGCGCCAGCGTCCGAACGAGGACGGTCTTTCCCAAACCGGGCACCCCCTCAAGGAGCGCGTTGCCTCCGGCAAGAAGACAAACGAGGACTTGATGAACCAAATTACGCTGGCCCACGATAACTTTGCTGACTTCCTGCTCGATCTGGAGCGCCTTCTCCCGGAACTCTTCGACTGTCATCTCTGGGCTGGTCGGTTGAGTTCCACCTGCGGGTTGAGGGCTGTCCTGTTGCGCTATTGCCACGTATCAGTCTCCTGTGTTATTTCGTCTATTATTCCCACATATGGGATCAAAGTTGGAGGAAACTATTTGCCAAGCACCGTAAAGTACTGCTTAACGTATTCTTTCGCGTCCGACGGGATATAAGTCCGTTCGAGTCCTTGTGTCGCGCGCTCTGAATACTCTTGAACGACTTCCTTATATGGTGTCTTGATGCTGGTCAAAGCGCCACTACTGCGCTCTTGCGTGCCGCCGGAGTCTCCGACTGCCTGACCTCCCTCCCCGCCTCCTGCTCTGCTTCCGTCGTCTTCAGGCTGCTTTCCGGATGAGGAAGTGTCTGCCGGATCAGGCTCCGGTATGGATATGGTCTCGCCATCGCCTCCTGTTGCCCCGCTACTTTGGCCCGAGCCTCCAGGGCCGCTACCTTGTGGGTTAGGCACGCGGCTGACCGCGCCCGACGACCCACCGACCGGGCCTGTAAGTGGACCCTGGAGTGTCCCTGCGTCCTCGCCGTCACCCCCGCCACCCGGTGCGGACTCTTTTGGACCCTCGCCGCCTGGTCTTCCCGCGCTGCCGGGATCAGACGGGCGGCCAGTAGAGTTTTGATCATTGCCTCCTGATGGGGGCGCGCCCGGCATACCCGCCGACCCGCTCGACCCAGGCGTGCCCGTTTTTGCTGGTTGGGGGCCAGCAGAGCCTTCGGAATCTGGATTCGCCCCCGAGCCGGGAGCAATACCCTGCGCGGGGCGCGGAGTATTAGCCGCAGGTAGTCCTGCGGCATCCAGGGTCGTAATGGTGGGCGTTACGCGTGCCTGAGCCGGAGTTTGGGGTCCGCGCCGTCTGAATCCGACCTGCCCGCGTTTCTGAACAACAGTACCCGCCTGGGCAACGTCGTGCCGGCTTTCGTCCAATTGTGCCAACGCCCTCTCCAGAGCCTGGGCTGTGTGGAACTCTTTGTCAGCGTCCCTGAAGCGCTGGGCGAGGTCCTCTATTTCACGAGCAGCAGTCGGACCCCCCTCTACCCGCAATGCCTCGGCAGCCTCGTTGAAATCGGTCGTGAAGAGCGGATGGGTGACACCTGTCAAGAGCGCAGCGCGGTCGAGGGTAAGCGCAATCAGTCGCTCTTCAGCGGCCGTGAAGACAGGAGCGAAGTCAGACAGGTAGTCGGTGGCATCCGCAGCGCGCGACAATTCGGTTTCACTGACTACAGTGTCAGCAGCCCAATATTGGGTGTTGACGGCCTGGTTCCATACAAGCTGCGCGGCTTGAAGTAAACCACTAAAGGCTGAAACAGGGGTCGATGCTAACTGGCGCACCTTCTCCTCGGCGCTTGAGAGGGCTGCAACCAGTTCACTTCGTCCGAGACCGGACGTTCTGAGTTTTTGTTGAAGCGCCCACAGTTCAGCGTCTAATTTACGTTTGGCATCGCCTGTTACCAACGGGTCGGCGGCAATCTCAAGCCGCAACGCCTCCAGATCGGCGAGACGGCTTTCCACTGCACCTCTCAACGCAGCCTTTTCAGCGCGCACTGCGTCTAGCGGTGTTGGGATTGCGACCGAGCCGCCGAGTATGGCGACTGCCACAAACACAATAGCTATATCTTTTCTCGATGGGCGCCAGTAGGCACGTGGAGGTAGCCTATCCAGCCGATCCATGACCAGACTCGACGCCTCAGACAAGAGTCTGGATTGCAAGTGCGAACCTGGCTGCGGCCTGCTCGACTTTACACAAGACCGACGAAGTTCAAGGAAAGTAGACACCCGCTCGTCGAGAGATAACTGCCAGTCCAGAAAACGCGCTGCCCTAGACGACGTCATTGGCTGGAAGGAGGACCAGG
>JBDSDS010000025.1:0-2612 GCA_039920445.1 Chloroflexia bacterium | reverse complement strand
CTCGAAGCTGCCTGTTCGGGCTTTATTTACGGCATAAGTGTCGGCAGCCAATTTATCAAGACAGGCGATTATAAGACCGTGCTTGTGGTCGCGGCGGAGGCGCTTTCTCGCTTCATTGATTGGACCGACCGGGCGACATGCGTCCTCTTCGGGGATGGTGCGGGCGCGGTTGTCCTGGAGGCGTCCGAGAGCCGTAATGGCCTGCTCTCGTTCGTATTGGGGGCGCATGGCGTGGGTGAAGACCTTATCAAACTTCCCGCAGGTGGCGCGCGCCTGCCCGCGACCCCTGAGACGCTTGAGAGCGGGGCGCACTTTATCAAGATGAACGGGCAGGAAGTATATCGCTTTGCCGTGCGCATCATGGGAGACTCGGCTATCGAGGCGCTCGAAAAGGCCGGCCTTAGGACCGAAGACATAGCACTCTTCATTCCGCACCAGGCGAACCTTCGCATAATCAGCTCTATCGCCGACCGGCTTGGTTTGGACCCCGAAAAGATATTTATCGACATTGATAAGTACGGCAACACTTCTGCTGCCTCGATACCTATTGCCTTATGTGAGGCGGTAGAAGCAGGCCGTGTCAAGCCGGGCGACAATATCCTCTTTGTTGCGTTTGGCGCAGGGCTTACCAGCGCCGCTTCCATCGTCAAATGGGGCTGCTAGTGGGTGGAGTAATAGTCACCGAGGTCGGCTTAGGATGGAGTTGAAGTCCCGAACCGGTACGGCCTGGGTTTTCCCCGGACAGGGTTCCCAGACCGTTGGCATGGGCAAGGCTCTCTATGATGCCTATACTGAGGTGCGGGAACTTTACGAGGCCGCTGACGAAATCCTCCAATACTCTCTATCAGACCTTTGCTTTTCCGGTCCTGCTGAGAGGCTTACACAGACTAACCATGCACAGCCTGCGCTCCTGGCTACAGGACTGGCGCATTTACAGGCGCTGCGGCTCTCTTTCCCCGGTGAGTTTGACACGGCAAGGTTCGTTGCCGGGCACAGTTTGGGCGAATATACTGCGCTGGTTGCCTCGGAGGCGCTCAGTTTCGAGGATGGGCTGCGGCTCGTGGCGGAACGGGGTAGGTTGATGCGCGATGCAGGCTCAACGGATGATGGGCCTACCGGTATGTCTGCGATCATCGGTATGCCGGACTCCGAGTTACAGGCCCTTTGCGATGAGGCGGACGTAGACCTGGCGAATATAAATGCGCCCGGTCAGGTAGTAATCAGCGGTTCCCTCAGCGCTTTGGAAAAGGCAGCAATTGTCGCCAAAGAGCGTGGGGCGCGCCGTGTTATCCCTCTCCCTGTAAGCGCCGCCTTCCACTCTCGGTGGATGCGTCCGATGGCTGGGGCTTTCGCACGCCATATCGCCTCGGCAGAGATTTCGGACCCACAGATTCAATTGGTGGCGAATGTCACGGCACGGCCCGCTCTTACGGCGATAGAAGTGCGCGATCTGCTGGAGAAGCAGACTTATTCATCCGTCCGCTGGGTCGAATCGGTGCAGTACATGGTAGAGCACGGGGTAACGCGTTTCGTCGAGGTTGGGCCGGGCAAGGTACTGTCTGGTCTCGTGAAGCGAATTGCGCCTGATGTGCAAGTCGATTCGTCCGAAGAATTACTGGGTGTATAGGCGATGCAATTCGAACCTATCGGTATCGTGAAATCGCCCGTTGTGGAACAAATGGATGAAGGGTGGGGCGCGGTCATATCTGAGATATGGGTCAGGGATGATCTTGCCTCAGGTCTTGACAGCCTTGAGAATTTCTCTAATGCGGTTATAATCTTCCTGATGCACCAGGCGAGCTTTGATATTGTGCGCGACCTGAAGAGGCGGCCACGCGGTAGGGCTGATATGCAGGAGATAGGCATCTTCGCGCAACGGGCTAAACATCGGCCAAACCCCATAGGCGTCACGACGGTGCAAGTGCTAGGTGTAAGCGGCGCGGTGTTGCGCGTACAGGGCCTGGACGCTATTGATGGTACGCCGGTGCTTGACATTAAGCCGTATGTGCCCGCTTTCGACCTGGTGGCGGATGCTACTGTGCCCGCCTGGGTTGAGCAGATAATGGCCGGTTATTTCTAGGTGATATTATATTGAATCGGATGAATCTATGAACTCATATACTACGCTGAAAATACGCGGTTACGGCGACGAGCCTGTAGCCAACACGTTCATAAAGCAGGACTCCGGCACCGAGCGGCTGGCGGTGCTCTTTCCTGGTATGCGCTACACAATAGACATGCCCCTCCTCTATTACACTTCTCGTGTGTTGGTATCGAGCGGGGCGGACGCGCTGCTGGTCGATTATCGTTACCATCTGGATCCGACTTTCATGGCCGCAAGCGAGCAAGATCAAGCACGCAGGCTGACCGCCGACGTAACCGCCGCGTGTCGCGCCGCCCTCTCACAGCGCAGCTACCGTGATGTCACTATCGTTGGAAAGTCTATAGGCACGCTGGCGATGGCGCATCTGCTTTCAACAGAGTCGAATCTTGGTACGGCGCGCGTAGTTTGGCTCACCCCACTGCTTAGAAACGAAAATCTACGTGCACAGATAAAAAGCTGGCGTGGCAAATCTCTGTTCGTGATTGGCACAACGGACCCAGATTATGAC
>JBDSDS010000024.1:0-6841 GCA_039920445.1 Chloroflexia bacterium | reverse complement strand
CCGTGTGCACGGACGCCGTTGCGTGTGACTCCGCCTCAATCGCTGGTTCGGCTAACACCTGCACGCTCTCTCCCAACTGGGTGGAGCGCGCCTGGGCAGACCTATCGGCATTTGAGTTCGGCATCATGATGCCTAGCGGCGCGGAGAACGGCCACGCCCCAGCCCTCGCCGCGACGATCTTGTTCAGACCGAAGTCGACGAGCGTCGAAGACATAGTTGAAACTGTAGCCACTGCGCTTCTATTCAATGTGCATCTCCTGTAACGCTGCTATATACGCAAGACAGCCGCCCGGAGTTGCACCTAATCAATGCAGAAGCCAGAAGTTATTATACGAGGGTGTGGAGGGATGAGCAATGGGGGACGAGTGACGAGTGATGAGTTGTGCCAAAGTCATTCGTCTTCGATAGCCGACTCTGGCTGTTGGGGAGCGCTGACCTCTTGCAGTAGTGGCTCAAGCTGGGCACACAGTTCGGGGTCCCATGCTTCCAGTTCTGCCATGAAAGAGACTGTCGCCACACTAAGAGATCGGCGTAACTCTGCATCATCGAACGAGCGCACTAGCGCCTCTGCGAGCGGTCCGATCACAGTGGCAGGGAGGCGATCTACGCCGCGTACATCGGCAGTCTCCTCTCCCAGGCGCAGACACGCAAGTTCGACCGTGTGGTCCCGAAGGGCGCTGATCCAGTATTCGGCCCCCCACAGCCTACCGCGCTCAATATAGGATCGGGCGTGCAGGACATGGTGCCACCCTAGTCCGATAAGGTATCGTGCGGATGGCGGCAGGTCAGGTTCCTGTTGGCGTGCAGTTCCAAATAGCGTATGGAAGCGCGGGCCACGGGCGCCGAATTCCTGTTGTGGTGTCACCGCAACGTCGATTTCGAGGCCGCTCGGCAGCAGAAATACGCAGTATAGACTGGATCGGAAGGGCAGGTCCCAGTGATGAAGAACACCCAATTCGCGGGTGAGCGCCTCGGTCCAATCATCGAGAACGGCTTCTGGGCTGATACCATTGATGATCCCGAAGGCTACGTCAATGTCAGACCAGTCATCCTCGGCACCAACCGCTGAGGAGCCGGTGAGCGCACCCGCTGTGACACGTGGGTCGGCCCTCGCCAAGTCCAAGACGCGATCACGTACATCGTCGCGTTGCTCCGTTGTGAACATGAATACCTCCCCTATTCTGGTGCCAGTATTCCTAATCCTGAACAGGCTTCCGCTTCAGTGTACCATTATTGAGATGGCTTCCCGTCAATTGAACCGACTGCACCAACAACCGGAACTGCGTCAAAGTCACAAATGCCAGAAGTGAAGAACCAACCCTACTTTGTCATTCTGAACGCAGTGAAGAATCCGTCTGTCTGGCATTGTGCTAAGAGCGCCTAAGAAAACCCAATCTAATGTAGGGGCATGGCGTGCCATGCCCTGTCACCTTACCCCAATCCTTACGGCACACGAACAGGGCATGATACATCATGCCCCTACGAATACCTGTCCTCTTTCGGTCCTTGTTGGGTTAGTTAGGTGCTCTTAGGAAACGGATTCTTCACTCCGTTCAGAATGACAAATCCAAACTTGGTAGCCAACCCTCGACTTTGCCACACCCCTGACTAACAATTTATCCCTCTTGACACTCCCCAGACCCTTTGCTATGCTCAGACAACTATATGTTGAAACTGAACGGCATCCAAACAGCGCGCTCGCAGGCGCTAAACCTACTTCTCACATGGGGTCTGGCCTTGCTTTGGATGGCCGTTATTTTCTATTTCTCTTCGCTAAACACCTGGACCACCGCCGATGGGCCTCCCGCCTTCAAAGTGTTACGCAAGAGCGCGCACGTTATCGAATATGGCGTGCTTGCTATTCTTATCGGGCATGCGCTCTGGACTACCTGGCTGGCACAATGCAGGCAACCCTCTCGGTCTCTCTTAAGAAGGGTCTGGTGGGTGGGGATTGTGCTGTCTACGCTCTATGCCATCTCCGATGAGTTACACCAGGCATTCGTACCTCGCCGCGAGTTTCACCTGACCGATATTCTTATCGATGGGCTTTCCGCCACCGCCGCGTTGGGGATATGGTATATTGTGCGGACGCGCAAGCGCACTTCGAATTCGTAACCCGGAGGAACATTGACCACCAGTAATGCCAACGCAGGCGATATTTACCTGACCCAGCCTATCAACGCTGTCACGCTTGAGCCTATCGAGGTCGCACCCAGCAACCAGACGTTAGAGATCGGCATTCTCACTATCGGCAAGCCTACCCTTGCAATGGCCCTTTCATCGTTACTTTTGCAGGACGAGCAGCGAATACGTATCCATATCGTCGATACCGCTCCCAGCCCTATCATCAACAGGCCGGAGATACAGTTCGCCCTCCGGCTCGCCGCCGACCGCGAGATAACCTGCACATACGAGCACCTTCATGACGACAAGCGTGCATTCAGCCTCGGCAGGAGGGCGCTCATGGAAACCCTTCACGGCAACAATGTATGCTTCATGGACGATGACGTTGTGATGCCATCCCAGGCGCTGACTCGCATGCTTGGCTACATCAGCGCACACCCACGCTACGGCTGGCTCGCGCCTAACTGCAAGAATGTGGCAACCAAACGCACCGCGCTCGGCGGACGGGAGCATTATTCACCAGGCGGTGTCTTCCGGCAGGACAAGATTGTCAGGAACATACTCCTCGAATACTACGAAACAACAGTTGACGTTCTCGACAAGCAGGCCGCGCCCCGCAAAGTGTGGGAGATAGCCTTCCTCACAGAACTCTGCCCCATCCTCAAACGTTCAATTCACGTGCAAGAGGATAACGTCGTCTATCACCTTGACTATAATGAACGGCCTAACTGGGACCTTCTACAGGAGAATCTGGTCCGCAGTAGCCGCGAAGTCGCAGAAAAACTCGCAGCCAAATACAAAGGCGTGATGCGTGAAACGTGAAACGTGAAACGTGATTACCAACTACCGATCACTCATCGCTAACAACTAACAACTAACAACTAACAACTCATGAAGCGCATTCTATTCCTGCTCGTAGGCATATTAGTGAGCGTCGTCTCGCTTTACTTCGCGTTCCAGGGATTCGACCTCGGCGCGCTGTGGGACGCGATGGGGCGGGTGCAGTTGCCTTACTTCCTGCTTTTGATCGTGCCCTACATCCTCACCTTCATGACCAAAGTATGGCGGTGGCGGACCATGTTCCACCCCGACGAAAACCGCGTGCCGCCCGGCCTGCTCTTCTCGGCGCTGATGATTTCCTACATACCTCTGCCGTTCCGGGCGGGCGAAGTAGCGCGTGGGGTGGTCGTTAGCCGTAGGTCAGGTGTGCCTGCGCCGCGTGTATTCTCTACAATTGTCGTTGAGAAAGTACTCGATGTCTTGACTTTGCTTCTCCTTCTAGGCATCAGTCTGCCGTTCATAGGCTTTACCTCCGAGATGCGGGACATGCAAGGCTCGGCTGTTTCGCTTGGAGTGGTGGTACTCGCAATAGCGCTGGTGCTGCTCGTCTTCATCCTCAAACCGGACATCGCCCTGAAGATTGTGCATCTCATCGCGGCTCGGCTCCCGTCCCGCCTCGGCCCGCGCATCGAGTCGGCCACAGAGCACGCGCTACAGGGCCTCGCGCCTCTCTCTAACCCCGCAGTCGCTCTCCGGCTTGGCCTCTGGTCGCTGGCGACTTGGGGCATCAACGCGGTCACAGTCTACCTGATGCTCAAAGCGTTCAACGTCGACTTGATACCGTTTGCTTCTACTGTGCTGTTGGTGACGAGTAATCTCAGCATGGTAATACCCGCCGCGCCAGGTTCGGTCGGCACGTTTGAACTGGCGGTGGTCACAGTACTGAAGCTGTTTGGCATCGAGGAAACCCGCGCTCAGGCGTTCGCAATCGTCTATCATTTCGTCGGGCTGGTGCCGGTGGCGCTGATCGGCGTATTCGCGGCCATCCAGCAGGGGACCGGCATGGCCGCCTTCCGCGCTAAGGAAGCAGCCGCCGAGCCGCCGGTTCTAAGGCCTGCGCCCACACGGGACGAGCAGTGCTAGGTGGGCTGCCGGGGCTGCTCCAACCCTGGGGTATCCTGCTCATCGGCATCAGCGCCGCGCTTGCCTTTTACCTCGCCTACAGATGGCGCCAGCGCGTAGCAGGCAGGTCCAGACTCCATCTCGATGTTGGGGCTATCGCGCTCCTTGCTTTGTTGACAGGCGGCTTTTTCTGGCGACCACTAACGGAGGGGGGCGTCTTCATGCCCGCGGGTGGAGGCGACCTTGCTTCCTTCTACTATCCGACCTATTCATACATTGCGCGGCAGCTACAGGGTGGTAATCTGCCTCTCTGGAATCCGCACGTCTTCTCTGGGATGCCTCTCGCTGCCGACGTGCAATCGGGGCTTTTCTATCCACTCAATTGGCCTGTATTCTTTTCCTCTCTCGATTACGGTACTCTCGAATGGCTGTTGATCGCCCACTACTGGCTTGCGTCTGTCTTTACCTATCTGTTGCTTAGGGATATAGGGCTGAAGCGGTTGGGCGCAATGGCGGGTGCGGTCGTCTTCGCTTTCTGCGGGTTTATGACTGCCCATCTGGGCCACATGCCTATGGTGCTGGTGGCAACCTGGATACCTCTCATCCTGCTTTTGTTGCGACGCGCTCTGCTTGACGAGGCCCGCACCGGCTGGGTCTGGACCATATTAGCAGGGCTGACCGCAGCGCTGTCGCTCCTCGCGGGGCACGTGCAGATTTTCGCTTATGGTCTGCTGGCTGCCGGATTGTTGTGGCTTTACTTGTTCGCAACTCGGCAGCAACCCCAACAGGTCGGACACACAGGTCCGCCCCTACGAAGCGCATTGCCCTGGATCGTCAAAGGTGGTTTGCTGCTCGCAATCGCGCTCAGCATAGGGGCAGCACAGCTATTGTCCAGCCTGGAGTTGAGCAACCTGACCTCCCGCTCGTCTGTCAGTTATGAGGAGGCGAGCGAGTTCCCGAACCAACCTGTCACATGGCTCAATCTGCTCTTGCCCCGCGTATTCGGCAGCAGCCCAACCAACTATGCGCTCGGCGACTGGCAGTCCACCGAGAATTGGGGCTACACCGGCGTGGTGACTCTCGCCCTCGCGGCTGCGGGGCTGCTCTTGAGGCGCAACCGGATGGTAGGCTACTTTGCTCTGTTAGTAGCCCTTTCCTTCATCCTCATGGTAGGCGACCTCTCTATCGTGGGGGCGTGGATCTACGGCTTCACCCCCGGCTTCAATAAACTCAGGGACAGTGGGCGGGCCCTGGTGCTGCTCGGTCTGGGGCTGGCGGGACTTGCAGCCTTCGGTCTGGACGCGGTCACTACTGCCCTCTCCCGGCAGGAACCTGAACGGCGGCGTGTTTTCTTGTGGCTGGTTGGCGTAAGCGTATTTGTCGCGTTTGTCTTGCTGATAGTGATGCCCGGCCTCTATAGCCAACTTATCGTAGACAATTCAGCCCAGTATGGCCGAATCCCCGGAGCGATCAACGACCTCGGTATGCTTGTGCTCTGGCTCGGACTGCTGGCAGGGATAGGTTGGGCGGCTTACCGGCAGAGGATTAGCGCGAGTACTGCGGGACTATTCATCCTCGCCTTGCTTGTGCTCGATATTTTCTCACCCAACTCGCGCTTCAACCCGACCACCACCAATATCCTTGCCGGGTACGAGCAGTATGACGCTCGCAGTATCCTGTACAAAGAGAGCCAGGACGAGACGACCAACATCCCATTACGTACCGACAGTGACACCGACGTGCAGGACATCTGGCAGCCGTCGAGCGCCTTGCAAAATGGCTTGCTGTATGACACAGGCGGCGCATTCAACCCGCTCAAGCTAGAGCGATATGACTACCTCTGGGATATCGCCAAGCGCAACCCAAACACCCCGCTTTATGACCTCACCGGGGCGGCTTTTCAGGTGATATCGCCGACCACGATCTATCAGAACGAGGCCAAGTGGGAGCGTATACAGAAATACCCCAACCTGGAGATATATCGGAACAAGAACGTCTTGTCTCGCGCTTATCTGGTCCATGAGTCGAGGATCGATAGCGCACGGGTTGATATTATCGATGCGCTGCGGCTCTTCCATATCGACCCACGCCACACGGTCATCCTGGAGAGCGGCACACCCTTCACCAGCACTCTTCCAGGTAGCATTGAAGCAGTGCCGGGAGGTAGCGCACGAACTGAGAGTGTCAAGGCCATTTCTTACGCCCCGGACGTTGTGGAGTTAAAGGTTAAGGCCACAGCGCCGGGCTGGGTCGTCTTGACCGATGCATATCACCCAGGCTGGCAGGCAACCCTGAACAACAACCCCGTCACGATAGAACCAGCCTATTACGCCTACCGCGCCGTGAAAGTAGATACAGGCGACAGCACAATCCGCATGACCTTCAGCCCACCCTCCTGGCAGCTAGGGCGGGCCCTATCCTTGCTCTCCCTAGCAGCGACGTTCCTGGCGCTGGCGCTGCTTATGATGAGGCGCAGAAAGCGTAAAGCGTAAAGCGTAAAGCGTGAGGACTGTAACAGCCCAAACACGTTTCACGCTTCACGATTCGCTCCCACAGGCTGATCGCTATCCATAGTGTATAATTGCCTATGACCCCTGAGCGCGCAAACGTCTGTCCCGGGTGTGGTTACGAGTACGAATCGTGGGTGGAAGTCTGCCCGGACTGCAACTTGCGGGTAGAATTGCGCTCCGAACCAGAGAAGAAGCCCCAACCATTCGAGCCAGGTGAGGACCCACAGTGGACGGTGGTGGCGAATGTGCCCAATGCCATCATCGGCGCGTTCATAAAGAGCCAACTCGAAGATGCGGACATTCCG
>JBDSDS010000023.1:0-7928 GCA_039920445.1 Chloroflexia bacterium | reverse complement strand
GACGAGAGAGGCAGAGTATGAGGACCAAGACTGAAGCCACAATAGAAGACCTCTATGCCGTAGAGGGTCAGGCAGAACTTGTCAACGGCAAGATCGTGCCTCTGCCGTCCCATACATGGCCTGTTGCTATCGCTATTGGAGAAATCCTATACAGCCTGCACGAGTTTGTTGACAGAGGCAAGAGAGGTTATGCTCTTGGCAGCACCGTGGCCTACGTTATTGACCTGCCGCACCGCAAAGCCTTCTGCCCCGATGTCGCTCTCTACACTGGCGATATAATGTCAATGAAGTTCCTGGAAGGTGCTCCCATATTGGCTGTCGAGGTCCGAGACCCAGACGATTACGGCCAAGCCGCCGAAGTCAGGATATCTGCCAAACGTGTAGACTACTTCGCTGCCGGAACTCTAGTGGTTTGGGACGTAGACCTGCTCAGCGACGATGTAGTACGCGTCTACCGTATGGAGAACCCGGACGAGCCGACCATCTACCGCCGAGGTCAGGTCGCCGAAGCAGAGCCTGCCGTGCCGGGTTGGACGATGCCTGTCGATAGCCTCTTCCCACAGGCGATTGAGAAAGGCTGAAGATCAGTAGGGGCGGACCCACGTGTTCGCCCTTGCCCGCCTATACGAACCGATGGCCTGAATGTTGCGTTAAACATGGTGATTGTAGTAGAATTCTCTGCTAACCCAATCGACAACACAGATAGTTAAGATAATCCGCCAGATCGCTAACCGATAAAACCTGGAGAACCTAACGTGACGAAACTTTCAGCAGTAGACCAGCGCTTGGAGAACAAGCTCAAGGAACTTTATAAGACCCATATGGAGCGCACCGCCAGGATAGATTGGAGCTACCATTCTCTCATCCCCTGGGAGCGAGGGCGTAACTTCAAGACAGACCCCTGGCACCCCTCCCAAGCAACCATCTCGCCTGAGCTTGCCGTGGCGGTTGAGACAGCCCTCCTGACCGAGGTCAACTTGCCCTGGTTTACCACCGGGCTAACCCAGGTCTTTACCGGCTCCCTCGAAGTCTTGCAGGACTTTGTGCGTACCTGGACCAGCGAGGAAGACCAGCACTCCAACATCCTGGAGACTTATCTCCTCGTCACACGCAACGACGACCCCGACCGCCTGCACAAGCTCCGCAAAGCCGTGGTGCGTAACGCCTGGACGCCGGGCGAGGCTACCCCTTTTGAAGGCATGGTCTACACGACCGTGCAGGAGCTATCCACCCAGGCGTTCTACATCAACGTAGCGCGTAAGGCCGAGGAAGAAGACCCCTTGCTCTCCAATATACTGCTCACCATCGCCAAGGATGAGACCCTGCACTACACCTTCTATCGGGAAGCAGTAAAAGCCCACCTGGAGCTTGACCCTAACTATGTATGGCCTGTATGTAGGGTGCTGATGAATTTCGCCATGCCGGGCTACCTGATGCCAGACTTCCACGAGCGCCAGCGCATCATTTCAGCCGGGGCAAACTATGGCATAGCCGAATATTTCCGCCACGTAGTTGACGTTGTGGCCCGCATGTTCGACCTCAAGAACGTCCACCCCACATGGCCCGAAGCGCAGGCTGCCCTCAACAAGCTAAACCGCTACCTGGATAGTCTTGCCCGCCTGGCTGCCCGCTCTGCTGACAAGCGTGGTGATCCCGTCGAGGCCCGCCTGGCTGCTTCTCGCCTGCTTGGATATGATGCCCTCATGGAGCCGGCAGCGGGGTAGGTAGGTCCCTGTAAAATTCTGTAAAACAATGAAAGTGAGGCACATTACGTATCCGGTGATGTGCCTCTTTCCTTTACGCGCACTTTCAATTCGGGTAATATGGCATATACTTCGCGCAACAGAGGAGGCCAACATGGTGGCAGAGTCGCCAGCCAATACCGACGACCAGGCTATAGCTGCTGAGGACTTGCAGGTTCAGCCCGCACAGGCAGCCAATACGCAGAAGATACGTGTGCTGATAGCCAAGCCGGGTCTCGACGGGCATGATCGCGGGGCCAAAATTATAGCGCGCGCCCTGCGTGATGGTGGCATGGAGGTCATTTATACAGGGTTGCACCAGACCCCTGAGATGATAGCTGAAGCAGCCCTCCAGGAAGATGTGGACGCGGTCGGCCTCTCCATCCTATCGGGGGCACATATGGCCCTCTTCCCTCGCATCATGGACGAGCTACGCAAGCGCGGCCTCGACGACGTGATGGTCTACGCGGGTGGCATCATCCCCGACGACGACATTACAGCCATCAAAGAGATGGGTGTCGCGGGCGTGTTCGGTCCAGGTACCACGATGGCGGAAACGGTGCGCTTCGTGCGCGAGAACGTAAAGCCCCGGCAGGCCGAGGAAGAGTAATGCCCGCCAACAAGCAGGCGCAGGCAAACTCGCAGGCTACATCTCCAATAAGCGACCTCGTAAGCAGGCTCCTCAAAGGGGACAAAGCCGCAGCCTCACGCCTGATGTCGATTGTCGAGAGCCGCAGGCAGGGCTACCGCGAGACGTTGCGCATGATAACCCCGTATACAGGTCGCGCCCTCATGCTTGGCGTGACAGGCCCACCCGGCGCTGGCAAATCGACTCTCGTAAACAGGCTGATCGAGCATTACCGCAAAGCAGACAAGACGGTGGGAGTGATAGCAGTAGACCCCACATCGGCGGTAAGCGGCGGCGCATTACTTGGCGACCGCATCCGCATGCTCGACTTCTACAAAGATCCCGGTGTATTCGTGCGCTCGATGGCTTCCAGGGGGCAACTCGGCGGCCTGGCTGCTTCCACTGTTGACGTAGCCCGTGTGATGGACGCTTACGGCGTGGACATCATCATAGTCGAAACGGTAGGCGTCGGGCAGGACGAGATTGCGGTGGCCGGGCTGACCGACACCACCCTGTTGGTAGAAGTGCCCGGCATGGGCGACGACGTACAGGCTCTCAAAGCGGGCGTGCTGGAGATAGCCGACGTGATCGTTATCAACAAGGCCGACCGCGAAGGGGCCGACCGCCTGGCAAATCACCTCAAAACTGCCATGCGTCTCCTCCCCCTCCCCGAAGGCGCGTGGATGCCGCCCATAGTGAAGACCATCGCCGCCGACGGCACAGGCATAGAAGAACTTGGCTTGGCGATAGAGAAGCACCGGACCTACCTGCGCGACCACAACCTCATCGAAAAGGAACGGCGCGAGCGCCTGAAGACCTAAGTGCTCGACCGCGCCCGTGACATTATTTCCCGCCGCCTGTTAGCGAAGTTGGAGCAGAACGGCTCGCTCTCGGCTCTGCTGGACGACCTATCCACGCACAAAATAGACCCGGCGACGGCAGCACGGCAGTTAGTGGACGAAAGCAGATCAGTATAGTCATGCTACCCAGACCTAGTGGCGAACATCCACGAATCTCGAACAGTGAAGTCTTGGCCAGTATCCTTTTTATATTGCGAATATGTGTGGCCCACAGACAACCTTACGCCGCCAACGTGAGGAAGAGAGAATGTTGAGCAGCAGAACCAAAAGCCAAAGACCCGGTTGTCTCCGCTATGTAGCTACCAGTCTCGCAATCGTCATACTCACACTCATTGTCGCCCTTTGGTGGGTGCCGAACCTCGTCCAAAGTGCTGCGAGCATCAGTTTCATCGCAAGCAATATCGGCACACTGAGGGTTGACAGCGCAGGAGTATGTGGCGAATGGCATGTGAAGCCTAGTCCCAGTTCCGGCTTCCTGAAAGATGATGTCAATGTCGCCTCTATGGATGCACTGTCTAGCAGTGATATTTGGATTGTAGGTGAAGTGTATGGGCCGAGAGATTGGGATGATAAACAATCACACGACTTTCTCGCTGTGCATCTTGATGGGTCTACTTCCCAGGCGTACTCGTTAAAGACCCTGGTCGGCTCCTCGTTTGCGACAGTGACGATGATATCGCCTACAGACGTTTGGGCTTCAGGTCCTCATACTTCACTCGGAAGCTCACCTCAACTGGCGCACTGGGAAGGTAGTGATTGGAGTGTAGTACCAGTCGAGCTTCCTTCTTCCTCAGCCTCATTGATGTCTACCGCGTCCACTTACTTCAACTTCACTGCCCTTCCGAACGGAGAGTTATGGGTCGGCGGCACCGTCTACCCATCCTCGGCAAGTAGTGATTCCAAACCATACAACATACTAATGCATAGGGATGACTCGAGTTGGCAGCAAGTTCCGATACCTGAGGTGTTAGGTATCGGGGAGATACTCGCCATAAGTGCGAACGATATCTGGGTCGACGGATTGGATGCTATGCTGCACTGGAATGGCCAAGAATGGGCAAGGGTGGCGAGACCTGACGGGCGTATTCGAGACATGACAGCTTCAGCAGCGGACGATGTCTGGGCTGTAGGCGATGAAAGCTCCGAGCATGAAGGTAGCAGCAATATTGTCATTATGCACTGGGATGGTCGCACCTGGAGCCAAGTACCAGTTCCTACAATCCCTGTTCCAACAGACTTCCTGACTGCCTTTCGTTTTGAGCTAAAAGGAGTAACCGCGATAAGCAAAGAGGATGTATGGGCCGTAGGCTATCTGGAAGGTGACACGACAGAGTCATATAGGCAGCAGGAAGGCAATACGACAGACTTCTATAGGCGGCAGGCGATAACATTACACTGGGACGGCAAGACCTGGAGACTACTACCCAGTCCTAATTTCTCAGTATCACAAAGTTTCTCAGATATAGTGGCTGTTTCGCCAAATGAATTATGGGCGGCGGGTCAAGTAGGACCGGATATCGATGAGAGGCAAATTCTGGTTACCCAGTTCGTCAAACAACCCTGCAATGACCCCCCCAGCAGTAATGGGTCGAGATGAAGCAAAGGTTTTGTTAGGTGCATTAAGCATACTAAATACCAAAAAAAGGAAACCCCATGCCCGAACTAGCACCGGAAGCCCGCGAATTCACCAACGCCACCTTCGTGAAGATATTCAACGAGATTGGCGCAATGATGGAACTTAAAGGGGAGTCGCCATTCAAGGTGCGTGCATACCGCAACGCTGCCACCACCTTCGCCAACTTGCCGGAGAACCTCAAACAGGTGTGGCGCGAGGGGCGAGTGGACGAGCTTCCAGGCGTCGGCAAGGCCATCACCGAGAAGGTAGACGAGCTGATGACTACGGGCAGCCTCCGCTTCTACGACCGCCTCCTAAACGAAGTGCCACCCTCCCTCATCGTCATCACCGAAATACCGCACGTTGGGGCCAAGACCGCCATGCTCCTCTACAAGCAACTTGGCATCCAGGGTATTGTAGACCTCCAGAAGTCGATAGAGGACGGGCGCATATACGAAGTGGCAGGATTGGGCAAGAAGACTGTCGAGAACATCAAAGAGGGAATAGAGGCTGTCCAGAGGCGCAGTGCCGAAAAGCGCGACCTGCTAGGCTCGGCCCTCCCTGTGGTGAGGCAGATGGTTGCCCTGTTGAAGAGTAGTTGCCCGGGCGGCCTCGACAAAGTAGAGATTGCAGGCTCAACCCGCCGCTGGAAGCCTACAGTGGGTGATATAGATATCCTGGCCACCGCCGCCGAGCCTCAAAAGGTGATTGCCTGCTTCGTCAAGCTGCCGATGGTCGGCTCTATCGACTCGCAGGGCGAGAACAAGGCGACCGTGCGGCTCCACAGCGGCCTGCAGGTAGACCTCTATGTAATGCAGCCGGAGTATTACATCCCCCTTCTCCACCACTTCACAGGCTCCAAAGCCCACAGCATCAAGCTGCGCGACCGAGCCATCAAGATGGGCTACAAGCTCAATGAGTACGGCTTGTGGCGGGCCAACGGCGAAGCGGTGACGATCACCAGAGAGGAAGACATCTACACCACCCTCGGCCTCAGATGGATGCCGCCGGAGATGCGCGAGGACCGGGGCGAGATAGAGGCATCAGCACGTGGTAAGCTGCCCAACCTTGTCGAGATGTCAGATATCAAGGGCGACCTCCATTCGCACACCACATGGAGCGACGGCGCCGAAAGCGTCCTGGAGATGGCCCGCGCCGCCAAAGAGAGAGGTTACCAGTACCTCGCCATTACCGACCACAGCCAGAGCCTGTCGATTACCAACGGTCTCACCATCGAACGGCTCCACGCCCAGCGCAAAGAGATAGAAGAAGCCCAGAAAGCTATCGGAGGCGACTTCCGTATATTCCACGGCACCGAATTGGAGATAAAGAACGATGGCACACTCGACTTCCCGGACGAGGTGCTGGAATGGCTCGATATTGTGGTTGCCTCGATACATGGAGGTCTACGCCAACCCGCCGAGCAGGTAACGCAACGAGCGCTCAATGCCATCCGCAATCCCCACGTTGACATCCTGGGCCACCCCACAGGCCGCCTCATCAACCAGCGTGAGCCGTCGGCTATGGACGTGAGCGCTGTCATCAAGGAAGCAGCCAAAACAGGCACCGCCCTGGAAATCAACTCCGCTCCCGACCGACTCGACCTTGACGACATCTACGTGAAGGAAGCAATGGAAGAAGGCTGCATCCTCTCAATCGATACCGACGCCCACCACCACAACAACTTCGACCTCATAGAGTATGGCGTCCACATCGCCCGCCGTGGCTGGGCCACCGCCAACCGCATCATCACCTGCTGGGAGCGCGATAAGTTGGAGATATGGCTTAGGGATAGAGGTAAGTAAAGGCATAGAGACCCAACGTGTGGAGGCTCTATGCCCACGCAGTACTGGCTATTGGAACGGGAGAGATTACCTATCCGGAGCCTTCTGGCCGCTCATCTGTTGCCTTGCTTCTGCTGCTCCTCGTAGCCGATGCCCTTGCTCTCCGGCTGGCCGTACGCATCGGGGTGCAGGTAAAGACCTCTCTCCTCCTGGGGCTTAGCCTCCTCGATCGGTATGCGGTGCTGCGCAGCGTAGGGGTCTTGGCGAATGCCTGTCACCTGCCACGACACTTTCACGTTCGGCTTATCAGTCTTGATCACAAACGTGTTGTTCTTGACCTCCTGAGCGACAATAACCTGTGCGAACTGGCCGATAGGCGTAAGCTGATAGCGGAAGTCGCGGTTTAGCTTCTCAAAGTACTCCGGCAACTCCACAACAGCTTCGCCACTCGCGTTCGTGGTGATATTGCCATTGTAGACGTTCATCATGTCTGGAGACTCCACAAAGGAGTGGGACAGGTACTTGTTCTGCGGATCGAGGGGGTGGTCTATCTTGAATGAGCCTGCAGACTTGGAGAGTGTGCCATTGACGTGTACTCTCCCCGCAAAGTAGCCCGCATAGCCTGCAGCATTCAGGTTCTGGCCGTAGACGCCGACGCCATTGCCATTTACAAACCCCAGCACACCCCTGACCAGTGAGGACGTGGACTGGCTGGTGCCCACAACCCCGTTACCCTCGTAACTCAAACCATATACTCCACTGCCATTATGCAGGTGCACACCGGAGACGCCTGCCCCAGATGCTCCTGTGGCATAGTTCAAATCCTCGACGCCTGCCCCAGACGACGATCCAGTGGCACTAAGTGTCCCCCTAACTCCGGTTCCACTAGGCCCCGACGCTATCCCCGACACTCCAGTACCATTAATAGTTTCGCCCCTAATTCCGTAGCCTGAAAGGTTCTTTCCCAGCACTGCGGTACCAAAGTCGCTTTGACCTATCACTCCGGTACCAGCAGGACTTTCACCCAGCACCCCTACGGCTAGAGTGCCACTCGCGCTAATTCCAATGACGCCCACGCCGCCACCGGCGCTTGTGCGTGAATAAAGTGGCTCGTTGTGAGTTGAGGTATCGATGTGTATGCCAGGCTGCTTGCGGGCCAGGTCCACGAACTTGGACATCTGAGAGCGGGTGACGTAGTTGCTGGGTCGGTAGTAAGGCAGGTTCTCCGGTGCTACGCACGGCTCGCCCGGCCCACCGCAGGGATAGCCACCAACTATGCCTGCCGTGTAAATACCGTGC
>JBDSDS010000022.1:0-13436 GCA_039920445.1 Chloroflexia bacterium | reverse complement strand
TCTATCTGTCAGCAGGGTTCTTGCTCGAAGAGGGCTTTCCCGTAGCTGACCTGCGCCGTATCGTGCAGTCAATGGCAGACGCGGCGCGGGAGGCGGGGGTCGCTATCGTCACAGGCGATACAAAGGTAGTGCCTCGTGGCAAGGCTGACGGGGTATTCATCAATACGGCGGGCATAGGCATGGTACAGGCAACCTGGCCCATGGGCCAGGCGCACGCACAGCCGGGCGACAAGGTACTGCTCAGTGGGCCTGTAGGTGATCATGGTATCGCAGTGATGATGGCCCGTGAGGCGCTAGACATAGAAACCGACGTGCAGAGCGACACCGCGCCTTTGCACGGACTGGTCGCTGAAATCCTGAAGGCAGCAGGCTCCCATGTACACTGCCTTAAAGACCCGACACGTGGCGGCATAGCTACATCCTTGAACGAGATCGCCCTGGCGTCTGAAGTCTCTATAGGGCTGGACCAGCAAGCGATACCCGTGCGTCAAGGCGTGCGCGGAGCTTGCGAAATCCTGGGCCTCGACCCGCTCACTATCGCTAATGAAGGCAAACTGCTTGCGGTAGTGGCAGCAGACGGGGCGCAAGCAGCCCTGGACGCGATGCGCGCGCACCCGGCGGGCCTGGAGGCCACCATAATCGGTGAGGTGAGGACAGACCCCGCAGGCATGGTCTTCCTGCGTACCGACATTGGGGGCACACGGGTGCTCGACATGCTGGTCGGCGATCCGTTGCCGAGAATCTGTTAGAGAACGAGGCGTCTCCTATCCTAATGGACCAAAGCCATGGGCGTTAGGTCATGGAAAGGGAAGTGTCAGAACTGGGAGCACAGATATCCCCTCGGCGCAACTTAGCCGACCGCGGCTACAGTCTAAAATGTGCTGTTAGGCTGCCATTAGCAGATTTCGCAGGGCGCCAAATCGCTGCAAGAACATCTGTCGCTGCTCAGAGAGGGTCACCTTTTCTTTGGGCCTGGTACGGGAGCGAAAGTATTGCCGCTGCACATCATATGCACTGCAAAAGCGGGATGCTGAATCGAAATTACCGAACCCGCACATCGGATAATACCGTTGCTTGACCCCGCGATGGTCCTGTTCGAGGCGATTATTCAAGTACCTGCTCGTTCGGTGCTCGACCTTGCGACCAAGTATCCGGCGTATGGCGCGGGGGTAAGAGTGATGCTTGTCTGTAGTCACTTTCGTCGGTCTATGGCCAACAACCTCTCTTGCCTGTGTGAAGAAGCGCTTAGCTGCCTCCATATCCCTGTGCTCAGAAAGCATGGAGTCCACCAGGTTACCATCTCGATCGATTGCTCGGTACAAGTAGCACCACTTGCCATTTACCTTCACGTAAGTTTCGTCAACGTGCCACGACCTACCTGCTTTACCCTTACGCCTGGCACGTAGCTGTTCTGCGATGAGTGGAGCAAACCTTCGTTCCCAATCCCGCACAGTCTCATGTGTGAACGCAGAGCCCCGAACGAGGAACATTTCTGCCAGGTCGCGTAAACTGAGCTTGTATCTTAATCTCCAAAGGACAGCGAGGAGCACCACATCTGTTGGGAACTGCAGATGGTTGAAGACAGTGTCGGTCCGTTCGTTGAAGGTACGCTGGCATCCTCTACAACGGAAAACCTTGTAGCCGAGCGATGTTCTTCGGGATAGTTGGGTCACGATAGGGTAGGAGCATTGAGGACAGTTCATCGGGTATCCTTAGTTAGATTTCTCATCAGGATACCCGATGAAAACCTTTCCCGCCACTGCGTGGTATGAATCCTGACACTACCGGACCCTGGCGACCAGGGGCGAAAGTAGTACAAGAACGGCCCCGCACCGTCATGCGGTCGTACGAATTTACAGGCTCGGAACGACAGTCAACCTTGTGGCTTGTATGGACCAGTGATCTGCTCGAAGTTGGGGCGCATGCGCTCTCGATTGTAACGCGCCGGGTCCACGCGCCTGGGCGCGATGTCCTTGCCGGGGATATCCGTATAGATAAACTCGCCCGTGCGGTAGGCGGCCATCACCCCATGGGTGCCGCTCTCAACGAGATGCATCACCAGGTTTGCGTAGAATATAGCCATCCTCTTGTCGAACACGTTCGGTTCGCCACTCCTCAGGACGTACGTCAGGTCGAGCGGCAGGAACCGCACCCTGGGCAGGCGCATCGATAGCTGTTCAGCCAGGAACTCGGCTACGTTGGCCTTCTTGCGGTGGCCGTAGGCGTCTGGAGACCCGACCTCCGGCACGGGCATTCCAAAGTTGGCGCCTTCTGATAGCACGACTATCGAATAACCTGAGGGGTTGCGCCTGTCGGCTGTCACCAGATCGGCCAACCTATCTACATCAGCCGGTACTTCGGGTATCAGCACCCGGTCGGCCCACGTGACAATGGCAGTCTCCAGGGCGGTAAAACCAGCGTCGCGCCCAAACATACGGAACAGCAGAGTCTCGCGGTGGGACCCTGCTGTGGAGCGCATCCGCTCGATGAACTCCGCAGCCCGATTGATGGCGGTGGCGAACCCGATACAGTAGTCGGTGCCCGGCACGTCGTTGTCCATAGTCTTTGGGATGCCCCAAACGGGCACGCCCTCCGACCTCAGTCTGGCCGCGTACCTTAGTGTGTCGTCCCCTCCTATCACGACCAACCCGTCCAAACCGAGGAACTCGATGTTAGCCAGCACCTCCCTGGTAAGGTCAACCTTATCCGCGGGCATGAGGCCCTCTGCGTACGCTGCCAGGTTCGAGGGCAGATCAGCCACGCCGACGCGTGACGGATTGGTGCGTGTTGACTGCAGGACGGTGCCGCCGGCGCGATCGATTGGGCGGGTGTTGAGCCTATTCAGAGGCAGGAGATAGCCACCTTCCCAGCTGCCCGGCTCTTCGGCTCGGAAGATGAGGTCGTTCCGCCCGCGGCCCCTGTCGAGGTATGTAATGCCCTCCCAGCCAGCGCGCAAACCCACCACCTCGATACCTGAAGGCTCCGCCCGGTAAACGATGGCCTTGATGGCGGCGTTCAGACCAGGTACGTCTCCCCCACCGGTCAACACGCCAAGCCTGCGTATCTTCGTTGTAATGACCGTCATTCTGCGACCTCCGCCTCTTACCATGATAGACCAGATAGGGTTATGTTGCAACAACTGTACTGACCTGCTACAGTAGGGCTTACCGCCTTTTTTGGTAGCAACTGGAGCCTTACCCATATCAGCCAATCGTCGGCCAAAGCTGCTCAAGTACCGGCATTGCCAGGCAGAAATCATCTCCCTTTGTCTCCGCTGGTACCTGAGGTACTCGTTGAGTTACCGGGCCTTAGAAGAGATTATGACTGAGTGAAGCCTTTCAGTTGATCACACTACCATCTATCGCTGGGTCCAGTACTATGCTCCTGTGGAAAGGAGACTCTAGGAGGGCAATACCGAAGCTACCTGCTGAGACAATAGAGTTGATCTAGCAGATGCCGAAGGATAATCGACTGGGGGGTGGTTCGATAACCATATGGTCTACTACTGCGTGTACAAAGCTGAACACTTACCGCGTTGGGCGCAATCGCCTTTATAGATTAGAATGGGGCATGGTTACATTGAGATGCCAGGAGAGATCCCAGCTCAGATGAAGAGAGACTCTAGCGATCACCAACGCCGCCGTAAGCGGCCATGGCAGCCACCTGAACTCCTGGGCCAGGGGTACGGCGAGCTTTTCAGCCTGGAGAGGCTCGAAGAGTATGCTAGGGAGCTTGCTTCTGAGCACAAGGCTCTTATAACCACCCGCCGGGTAATCGCGAGGCCGCTACTCGCGGAGGCTGAGAAGAGCAAGCGAACGCTGGAGGAGGCTTACGCCGAGCTTGCTCAAGAGCCGGACGGCAAGCGTATGCTAATGCCGGGCGACGATTGGCTGCTCGACAACTACCACATTGTACGCGACACTACAGCCGAAATAGCTGTAGACTTGCCACGCCGCTACTACCTTCAACTTCCCCGGTTGGGTGAGGGACCCTGGCAAGGCTACCCGCGCGTTTACGCTTCCATGCGCGAGATAATACTCCACAAAGACGGCATTGTTGATGTCACGACTGTAGAGGCATTTATACGGGGTTACCAATCGGTCCTCACTCTCAATCTTGGCGAGCTGTGGGCAGCGCCCGCCATGATCCGCCTGGCGTTGGTAGAGAACTTGGCAGGCCTCGCCGGGGCGCTCGTGGTCGCCCGCCGGCAAATGGAGGCGGCTAACACATGGGCGGAGCGCATCCGAGCGATGGTGTACCTTCGCTCCGAGGACCCCTCGGCCTCGCCCGACGCGGAAATCACCCTCCCCCCGGAGCTTAAGCGCGATACAGCGCAAATAACACCTGTCTTCGTCACTCGGCTCCTCCAGAACATGCGCGATATCGGGCCTGCGGTCATACCTGTAGTCTCATGGCTCGAAGGGGAGTTGGCAAAGGCAGGGTCCAGCCCGGACGAGGCGATACGCGCCGAGTTCAGCCGCCAGGCTGCCCTCCAGGCTTCGATCGGCAACACGATCAGCAGCATGCGCCGGGTGGCGGCGACAAAGTGGTCCGATTTCGTAGAGCGCCAGAGCGCGGTCGAAGGGCTGCTTCGCACTGACCCGACCGGGCTATACGAGCAGATGGACTTCGCCACTCGCGACCGGTACCGCCACGCCGTTGAGCGCATAGCGCGGCGCTGCCGCAAGCCTGAGACGGTGGTGGCAGAGCAGGCGCTCCGGTTCGCACGCGCCTCTTTTGAGGCGAACCCTGAAGACCTCCGGCGAGCGCATGTAGGCTATTACCTGGCAGCGCGAGGCGTGAAGCAGCTGCGTGCAGCCCTGGGGTATAAATCGCGCCTCGGCGAGACCCTGTCGCGCTTTGTACGCGGCTACCCCACGACAGTGTACATAGGCTCTATACTGGCGGTCACTGCGCTCGGCCTCGCAGCGGCTCTCTTTTTCGGCTTTACGCAGGGCGGCTCCGGGGCAAGCGGGGGTTGGCCCTGGGTCGTCCTGGCTCTCCTCCTCGCGTTCTTTCCTGCGAGCGAGTTTGCCTCGCGAGTGGTAAACCTCGCCGTGACCCTACTCTTGCCCCCCAGGGTCCTCCCCAAGATTGACCTGACGGGGGGTATCCCGGCAGAGCAGAGCGCCTTTGTCGCTATACCGACCCTCCTCCGAAGGGTCGAGGACGTGCAGACCCTGATAGAGCATATCGAGGTGCTATACCTTGCCAACCAGGACCCTAACCTGCGCTTCGCCATACTCAGCGATTTCGCGGATGCGCCTCAGGAGGAGACGCCGGGCGACGTTGAGTTGCTGAAGGCGGCGTGCAGCGGCGTAGAGGGGCTGAATGCCAAATATGGCAGTTTGGGTACTGCCTCGGGGCCGCACTCAAGCTTCTATCTGCTCCATCGCAAACGGCAGTGGAACCCGAATGAAGGCCCAGACGGTAAAGGAATATGGATGGGCTGGGAGAGGAAGCGCGGCAAACTGGCAGATTTCAATGCGCTTCTCAGAAGCAGGGGTGGCGAGGCCTTTACCACACGGGTGGGAGACCTCATGGGCATCGAGGACACGCGCTACGTAATCACCCTCGACAGCGACACCGACCTGCCGAGAGACGCCGCCCGCAGGCTCATCGGCACGCTGTCACACCCGCTCAATCGAGCTGAGATAGACCCCGAAACCCGCACAGTCAGCACCGGATACGGCATACTCCAACCGCGCGTTGAGACCACCTGGGATAGCGCGGGCAAAACGCCCTTCGCGCGCCTCTCTTCCGGGCATACAGGAGTGGACCCATACACAACTGCGGTCTCAAATGCCTACCAGGACCTATTCGGCGAGGGGATTTTCATAGGCAAAGGGATTTACGATGTTGATGCCTTCGAGGAGACGATGCGAGGGCGCTTTCCCAAAGACGCAATCTTGAGCCACGATTTGCTGGAGGGGGCCTATGCGCGGGTGGGGCTTGTCAGCGATATCGAGTTGTATGAGGACCTTCCATCGAGTTACAACGTCTACGCCGCCCGCTCCCACCGCTGGGTGCGCGGAGACTGGCAGATCGCGGGCTGGCTATTCCCCACGGTCCCCTCAGACCAGACGACGGATGAAAGCGGAAACTCTACAGGTCGTAGCGCGACGGAGCGCAATACGCTCACCCCGATCAACCGCTGGAAGATAGGGGATAATCTTCGCCGTTCGCTGGTCGCTCCTGCTTCTCTCTTGCTGCTCGGTATCGCATGGCTCACGCCTCTATTTTCTCCCCTGTTGTGGACCATCTCTATCCTAATGGTCTATGCCTTTCCGTTCTACACGCACTTGCTGACCGCCATACCGCGCAAGCCCGCGGGCACGCTCTGGTCTCGCCACCTCTCTGCCGTGCTCGAGGACGCCGGTATCAACCTGCTGCAACTCTTGCTGACCCTTACTTTCCTCGCACATAACGCATACCTGATGCTTGACGCCGCGATACGCACGCTGGCGCGGATGCTTGCCACCCACCGCAAGCTTCTCGAATGGGTAACGGCAAGCGAGGCGCAGCGTACCCTCGGCAGCGCGCCTCTCGATT
Organism: Chloroflexia bacterium; assembly: GCA_039920445.1. GTDB lineage: Bacteria > Chloroflexota > Chloroflexia > QHBQ01 > JADMIH01 > JADMIH01. Next base: position 6,884 of record JBDSDS010000022.1, on the reverse strand, counting down.
ACGTGAGGCGGATGTGGCAGGCCCCCGCTATTGCAGTGTCGCTGTGCTCCGTATTCGGGCTGGTGTCGCTGCTCTCCGGAGCTGTGCTGAGGCTGGAAACTATCCTTATCGCGGCTCCTTTCCTCGCAGCGTGGGCGCTCTCGCCTATCATCGCTTATCTGGTAAGCACGCCGCGCCTGCCCGCAGCCTATACCATGACCTCGGACGAGAGGCTCTACCTGAGGCGCATGGCGCGCAAAACCTGGCGCTTTTTTGAGGAGTTCGTGGGGGAGAAGGACCGCTGGCTTGCCCCCGATAACTTCCAGGAGTACCCGAAGGGGGAACTGGCGCACCGCACCTCACCCACCAACCTCGGGCTCCTCCTACTCTCTACGCTCTCAGCCTATGATCTCGGATATATCACTATCTCGGAGATGGTGGCGAGAATTGACCGCACCCTGACAAGCATGGAGAAACTTGAGCGCTACAACGGCCACTTCTATAATTGGTACGACACTCTATCCGGCCAGCCTCTACCGCCGAAATATATTTCCAGCGTAGATAGCGGCAACCTCGTCGGACACCTGTTGGCTCTCAAGAACGGCTGCGCGGAACTGCTCCATGCGCCCATTTTCTCACCCCAGACGGCAGAGCACCTGCGTGACCTAATCAGGCTCATGGATGGGGAACTCGGCGCGCTGAGAGTTGAGCGCCAGTCGCCGTTACAGGCCACCCAACGCCTGACGCTCGATGGCATAGCCGCGATGGTAGAGAAGATCGCGGTCCAGGTGCAGTCCACCCCTCAAACAGTGCTGGAGTGGGCTGAATTGACAGGCTCGCTGGTGCGGCCCGTCACCGACCTGGCGACTGAGGCGCGGCAGTTGGTCGGTGGGAGGGGCTGGGGGCCTGACGCGAGACAGATACAGAGTGCAGGTGTGAATAATCGTCGCCCATCTTCTGTTGAAGAACTGGCCTACTGGGCGGATAGCCTTGCGCGGGCCGTCAGTTCGCTGGACCAGGAGATCGGCAACGTTGCGCCCTGGGCGAGTATGCTTGCCTCTCCCCCGGCTCTCCTCACAGATGAGGCGCGGCCTGAGATAGCAGCCCACTGGGCCAGGCTGCGGAAGCTCCCCGATGCGGTGCCATCCTTCAGCAGCACCCAAGCCTGGTGTGGGGCCGTCATGCCTGATATACGTCGCCTCCGGGCGCGCATACGGGACACCAACCTGGGTACGGCCACGCCCCAAACGGAAACAGAAGCGAACATGACGGCGGTGGCTATGCACTGGCTGGAAACACTGAACCACCGGGTATCGTCCTCGTGGGCCGCAAGCGAGCTTGTGGTAACTCGCCTCAGCAAGGCAGTGGCCCGGGTGGATACTATGGCGAAAGATATGAAGTTCGGCTTCCTGTACAACGAGGAGCGCAAGCTTTTCAGCATCGGCTATAACGTAGCAGAGCTACGGCGCGACGACTCTTATTACGACCTGCTCGCATCAGAGTCGCGCCTGGGGAGTTACATGGCTATAGCGAGCGGCGACGTAGAGCAATCGCACTGGTTCGGGATGGGTCGCCCCACCACGGGCCGCGGGCGCAAGCTGGCTCTACTTTCGTGGACAGGCACGATGTTCGAGTACCTGATGCCCAACCTCGTGATGCCTATTTACAGCGGGAGCCTCCTTGACCAGACCTGTGCCGCCGCCGTGCGCTACCACGAGCAGCACGGGCGCGAAAACGGCGTGCCCTGGGGCTTCTCAGAGTCGGCCTACAACGCGCTTGACCCATCCGAGAACTATAAGTATCGAGCCTTCGGCTTGCCGGAGCTTGGCCTCAAGCGCGGCCTCTCGGAAGACCTGGTGGTGGCCCCGTATGCCACACAGCTTGCTCTCACCGTTGCCCCACGCCAGGCCCTCGCCAACATGCGCCGTCTCTCGTCTCTCGGGCTGGAAGGGCGCTATGGCTTCTACGACTCTATAGACTATACGCTCTCTCGACGCACCTCGGAAGAGAGAGGAGCCATCGTCGGCACGTACATGGTGCACCATCTCGGCATGGGGTTGGTCGCCACAAATAATGCTCTAAACAGCGAGCCTATGGTGAGGCGTTTCCAGGCCGAGCCGGAAGTGCGGGCGACATTGCTGCTGTTGCAGGAGCGCGTCCCTCGCCAGGCCTCTACTGCCCAACCACACCCGCTCGAAGTAGAGCGAGAGCGCGCCGAGCGCGACGATACCCCACCCGTTGTGCGGAGCTACACCACACCCAATACGAGCGTTGCCAGGGCGCACCTTATCTCGAACGGGCGCTATTCGGTAATGATAACCAATTCGGGAGCGGGCTACAGCCGTTGGGGCGCGGGCGCCAGCACACTGGCGGTAACACGCTGGCGCAACGACTGGGTGCGCGACGCATACGGTACTTTTATATACATAAGCGACCCGCAAAGTGGGGCTGTGTGGTCCGCTGCGGCGGCTCCGTTCGGGGGCGAGCCTGCGGGCTACAGGGCGCATTTCGGGCTGGACAAAGCCGAGTTCTTCAGGCGCGACGGCGACATAGAAACGCACATGGAGATAGTGGTAAGCCCGGAGGACGACGCCGAAATAAGGCGCGTAACCCTCAGCAATCGGGGCAACCGCACGCGAGAGATAGAGCTGACCAGCTACGCGGAGATAGCCCTGGCGACCCAGTCTGCGGACGAAGCCCATCCTGCTTTCAGCAAGCTCTTTATCGAGACGGAGTACTTTCCGGGTTGTGGTGCGCTCTTAGCCAGCCGGAGGCCAAAAGCTGCGGACGAACAGCGTAAGTGGCTGGTGCATGTAGCGGCTATCTTGCGGCAGGACGACAGCAGCGGTGGCACAGGTCACCTTACCACAGACCATCTTGTATCTCCGCCTCCCACAGAGTACGAGACTGATCGGATGGCCTTCCTTGGGAGAGGCGGCACGCCGGCCTCCGCCCGCGCCATGAAGCCTGGGCAGCGTCTCGGCAATAGCCAGGGCTCGGTGCTTGACCCAATTTTCAGCTTGCGCCGAAAGGTGCGGATAGAGCCGGGCGTGAGAGTGCAGGTATCGTTCGTTACGCTGGCGGCGGAGACAAAGGAAGAGGCATATTCTCTCGCGGACAAGTACCACGACCCGACATGGACGCAACGCGCCGTAGTGATGGCCCTCGCACAGTCTCGCCTCGAATTGAGGATGCTGGACATCTCTCTGGACGAGGCGATGCAGTACCAGCGCATCTTCTCGCGTATGGTTTACCCTCAGCGCGGTACTCGCCCCTCTGATGCGACCCTGGCTAAGAATAGCAAAGGGCAGCAAGCGCTTTGGGCCTATGCCATCAGCGGCGACCTCCCTATACTCCTTGTTCGAGTGGCCGATCCTGCGGAAGCCCCCCTGGTGCGGCAAGCGTTACGCGCTCATGAGTACTGGCAAAGGAACGGCTTTGAGGCCGACCTGGTTATCCTCAATGAGTACCCAGGCGGCTACATACAGCCCGTACAGGATGAGCTGGAGCGGCTCGTTTCGGTCAGCGAAACTCACCAGGCGCTCAACAAGCCGGGCGGGGTCTTTGTGAAGCGCGCAGATATAATGCCCGAAGCCGACCGCATACTCTTGAACAGCGTTGCTCGCGTAGTCCTGGTAGGCAGCCGGGGCACGCTGGACGCACAGCTTGACCGGGAAGTGCTCGAAGCGCCTCTGCCGCCGCCGCTTCGCTTGAGGGGTGAGGCGCCGGGCACCAGCCGAATAGATGCGAAGCGTGAGTCCTCTCGCTCGGCCATCGGTCCTCAGCCCTCAGCCCTCACTCCTCACTCCTCCTTCACCCCGGACGGTCGTGAATATGTGATAACGCTGGCCGCTGGGGAATGGACGCCATTACCGTGGAGCAACGTAATTGCCAACCGGCGTTTTGGCTGCCTGGTCACAGAGAGCGGCATGGCTTCCACCTGGTCCGAGAATAGCCGTGAGAACCGTATCACTCCCTGGTCAAATGACTCGGCATCAGACCCTCCATCCGAGGTTATCTACATCCGCGACGACGACACCGGGGCTGTCATGTCGCCGACCCCCCTTCCGGTGCGTGACGAGCAGACCTACACCATCAGGCACGGGCCGGGATATACGGTCTATACCCATGACAGTAACGGCATCGAGCAGACGTTGCGTGTGTCGGTCCCTCCAGACGATCCGGTGAAAGTGTGTAAGCTGACCTTACGCAACGCCTCGCCAACGCCCCGAAAGCTAACTGTGACCTACTATGCCGAGTTGGTAATGGGCGTGAGCCACGAGGCCACATCGCGCTACATAGTCACCCAGAGAGACTTGGAGAGCGGTGCGCTCTTCGCCCGCAACCCCTTCAACAACGAGTTCGCAGAGCGGATCGCCTTCGCAACGACAAGCGCTGCAAGCTTTGCCTTCACCACCGACCGCGCAGAGTTCCTGGGCCGTAACGGCTCTTCACGCTCTCCTCAGGCGCTCAAGCGCCAGGGCCTCTCGGGGCGGGTGGGGGCGGGCCTCGATCCGTGCATGGTCCTGCAGTGCGCGGTGGTTCTACAGCCGAACGAAGAACGTGACGTTACCTTCACACTGGGTGAAGGGGAAGACGCAGGCCAGGCCACGCTGCTCGCGGCGAAGTACCATGACCCGGAGCGGGCTGAGGCGGAATATACGGGCACGGTGGCGATGTGGGACCGTATTCTCTCCGCGGTGGAGGTAAAGACCCCAGATGCGGGCATGAACTTGTTGATGAACCGCTGGCTCCTCTACCAGAGCGTCTCTTGCCGCATCTGGGGGCGCACGGCCTTTTACCAGAGCGGTGGCGCTTACGGCTTCCGCGACCAGCTACAGGACGTGATGGCCCTGGTATACGCCGCGCCGGAGATGGCCCGCGAGCAGATATTACTATGCGCGGGGCGGCAGTTCAGGGAAGGTGACGTGCAGCACTGGTGGCACCCGCCGACGGGGCGCGGCGTGCGGACCCGCTTCTCGGACGACTTGCTGTGGCTGCCCTTTGTCACCGCTTACTATATAGAGGCCACCGGTGATGCGGCGATACTCGACGAAAAATCGCCCTTCCTACAAGCTCCTCTCCTGAACCCTGGCCAGGAAGATATGTACGGCACCCCCACTATTTCTGAGGAAGTGGGCGACCTTTACGAGCATTGTCTGCGGGCGATCAAGCACGGCACCACGGCGGGCGCGCACGGCCTGCCACTCATGGGCGCAGGCGATTGGAACGACGGCATGAACCGGGTCGGCATCGGGGGTAAAGGGGAGAGCGTGTGGGTCGGCTGGTTCCTCTACGCGACGCTAAAGAGTTTCGCGCCACTGACCGAGGCACGCAATGATAAGGAGCTTGCCGCCCAGTTCCGCGCTGATATGGAAAGGATACGGGCTGCCCTGGAGAAAACAGCATGGGACGGGGAATGGTATCTGCGGGCGTTCTACGACAGCGGCGAGCCGTTGGGGTCGGCACAGAGCCAGGAAGCGCAGATCGATTCCATCGCCCAGAGCTGGGGGGTCATATCGGGAGCCGCTGAAAAATCGCGAACCGAAATGGCGATGCGGTCGGTGGACGAGCGGCTGGTGCTCGATCAGGAGAAGATGATCCTCCTCTTCACGCCTCCCTTTGACAAGACGCCGCAGAACCCCGGCTATATAAAGGGCTACATACCCGGAGTACGGGAGAACGGCGGGCAATATACCCATGGCGCGATTTGGACGGCGATAGCACATGTGCTGATGGGCGACGGCGACGGAGCTTACCGCCTGTTCGAGATGCTCAACCCCATAAACCATGCTGGCACACCGGAGATGGTCGAACAATACAAAACGGAGCCTTACGTGATAGCCGCCGACATCTACTCGCACCCTCAGCACGTAGGGCGGGGCGGATGGACCTGGTACACCGGCTCGGCAAGCTGGTTCTACCGGCTGGGGGTCGAATACATCCTCGGCCTGAAGCTGCATGGCGACTACCTTACGATTGAGCCGTGCATACCATCGGGCTGGCAGGGTTACAGCATGACCTACAAACACGGAACAGCCAGCTACCACATCGCCGTCGAGAAGGGGCAGGGCGAAACTCCTCAGGCGGGTAGTGTCGAGTTGGATGGATCACCTATAGCGGACGGCAAAGTGCCCCTCCTGGACGACGGGAAGGGGCACGAGGTGCGAGTAGTGCTGGGAGCACGCGAAGGCAAGATTCCAGTCCTTAGCGGCCAACAATCTCCCGCCTGAAACGCGACCCGGCCATGAGAGAACACGAGGCTTGAGGAGATGGTAACGATAGCCCGGCAGGTTATTGTCTCACTTTGTGCTCCTTTTCTTCAGGTACCCATACAGGCCCGCCCTAACGTTGCAGCTACGAACCGCTACGAACCGCTACGAGTCGCAAAGTAGCTAACCAATGGTGCTAGTTTAACACGCCTATTTTGGGAATATTACCCCATTGGGAGGACGAAATGAACCGTTTTGGCGACCTCCTGCCCCACTTGGCGGATAATGGCAGTAGCGCAGAGGCCCATTTTGAGCCAAAGTGTGGGACAAAGGCCGATTCCGAGCCATTTTTCGCCTCCCAGTGGGGAATAGACCTCGAATTGAACTAGCACCATTGGTTAGCTAGTGTGCGTCAGCCCGCTCATTCGCGCAAGCAAGCACCACAGGTTGCGCGGCGTCCTGCACCGCCTTCATCGCGACGCTGCCGTGCCTGTGGCGCGGCAGGCCGCTCCGCCCATGTGTGGATATTACGACTATATCGGCACCCATCTTCGGTAGTGTTAAGTCTATCCGGCAATGGTCACACCGATGAGACGCCCTATGCCGAAGGTGAGCGCGGCCGCTACCATACCAAATATGACCTGTCGAGTGCCGGAGAAGAGAGGATTGCGTCCCGTCATCAAAGTGATGCCA
>JBDSDS010000021.1:0-6661 GCA_039920445.1 Chloroflexia bacterium | reverse complement strand
ACTAGGGTGGATAGCGACTTTCGCAGGCGCTCAGTGGCTTGTTCCGCGGGTTGTGTGCTTACAGTATAGGATGTCATGGAGTTAAATGGAGAGGTGCTGCCACAAAAAGGGGTGGTAGGAGAAAACGGCTTATTCGCACTTGGATTTTACCATATTTTCTGGGGTGCCCATGTGGGAGATGCGCTGCTGTTGACCAACTGTGTGAAAAATGCTACAATGTAGCAGGTCCATCATGAGTGATACATGGTGCCTACTCCTAAACATGACAGTTCACACTACTTCCCCCGAACGCTTCATCTCCGACGACGCCGGACAGGGCGGACCCGTGTGTCCGCCCCTACAGATGCCTTCAACCAACCCGGACGCCACGCTAGAGGGCACCGAGAAAGCTCGTTATGTGCGCGATATGTTCGGTCGCATCGCTGGGCGGTACGACTTGATGAACGTGCTCATGAGCTTCGGACAGGATAGAATGTGGCGCGCTTATACAGTGCGTCAGGCCGCGCCGAAGCCGGGTGATATGGCTCTCGATGTGGCTACCGGCACGGGGAGGATTGCCCACGAACTTGCAGGCAAAGGCGCACGGTCGGTAGGCATAGATTTCTCGGTGCCGATGATGCTCCAGGGCAGGCGTGATGGGGTTGGTAAGGGCGTATCCGTGCATTTTGTGGGCGCTGATGCGCTCACCCTTCCCTTTGGCGATGATACGTTCGATTGTGTGACTACAGGCTTTGCCATGCGCAATGTCGCCGACATCGAGGGAGCGTTCCGGGAGATGCGCCGTGTGTTGAAGCCGGGTGGACGCCTCGTCTGCCTGGAGGTGGGTAGGCCACGGTGGGCAATAGCGCGCTTGTTTCATCGCATTTACACGCGGAAGATCGTGCCTTTGCTGGGGAAATTAGTGGCTGGGGAGAGCGACGCATACACATATCTGCCAAGCTCGATGGGCAAGTTCCCACCTCCACGCAAGTTAGTCGGCATCATGCGTTCGGCCGGCCTACGTGATGTTCGATTTAAGCAGTTGACCTTTGGAGCGGTCGCGGTGCATACGGGGGCGAAATAGTTCCATACAAAGAAAGTGTGAGATATGCATAGCCGGACACACAAACCACTGATAGACGAATTCGCCAACAGCGAGGACCCCGGGGCCTCCGCCGATTCGATGAAGAACGCGGGAGACGTGATACCCGACATCGTTATACGTAGGCTGCCTATTTATGCGCGAAGCTTGCATCACCTGCGTCACGAGGGCATCGACACGGTCTCGTCCGGAGACCTCGGCGCGAGGCTTGGGGTGAGCGCTGCCCAGATCCGCCGCGATCTGTCGTATTTCGGGGAGTTCGGCAAGCAGGGCAAGGGCTATAATGTTGACTACTTGCTACAGCAGATTAACTCGATCCTCGGTCTGGAGAAGGACTGGCCTATGGCTTTGGTTGGCCTGGGACACCTGGGGCGTGCTTTGCTCCATTATGACGAACTACGCGACCAGGGTTTCTGCATACAGGAGTTTTTCGATCACAACCCTGAGAAAGTCGGCCAGAAGATAGGCGACTCGGTGATTCACGACCTGGACGAACTGCCCAGGTTGTTGAAAGAGCAAAATATCAGGATGGCGATTATTGCCGTGCCAGCGAGGGGCGCGCAGGAAGTGGCTGATGCGCTTGTAGATGCGGGTGTACTAGCTATCCTGAACTATGCGCCAATAATCGTGCAAGTGCCGCCCCACGTAAGGATACGGCACATCGATCCGGTGGTCGCGCTTCAAAGCATGACTTACTACATCGAAAACGAGCAGAACGTTCGCCCTAGCCCTCCCGACAAGGAAACATCTCGCGGGTAGGGCCGAGCACCACCTGTTATCCCTCTTCTTCTGAGAGGTCGGGGGCCAACCCGTAATACTCTCGCGCTTCGGCAACTATGTAAAGCGATCCGGTGACCAGCACTACTGGTGCGGGAGCGTTTGGTCCTTCGACCGCGAGAGCCTCGGCTTTCGCTAAAGCACTCGGCAAGTCCTCGATCACCTCTACGTCGATTCCGCGCGCCTGCGCTGCTTCGGCTGCCGTCTTGGGGTCCGCGGCACGGACGTAGTCAGGCCGGGTAACAATCAGCTTCTTCACTTGTGGCCCGAATACGTTGGCTGTGCTGCTTCCTAGCTCGTTGACCATCCCTGTTATATCTTTGTCACGCAAAGAGCCGAATACGACAATAAGCGGCTGCTTGTAGACGAGGTCATGCATCGCCTGATTTAGCTTCGACATCGAATCGGCATTGTGCGCGCCGTCCACAATCACAAGGGGATCGCGGCGTACAACTTCCAGGCGTCCGGGCCAGTGAACATGCGCCAACCCTGACAGCACAGCCTCGGGCTTCGTATTCACGCCTGCCTTGCGAAGCTCAAGAAGAGTGGCGATAACGACCGCTGCGTTTATCTGTTGGTGATTCCCCATGAGAGGCAATTTGACCCTGAGCTTGGTTTGCGGCTCGTCAGGGCCTTCCTCGTAGGCTATCGTAAATGTCTGGTTAGTTGGTACGCCGTGCTCATCGAGTCTCACCTCGGGTAGGTTGCCGCTACTGAGGAAGACTTCGCGTCCGACCACTTTTAGATTAGCCTTGCGGTGGTTCGCTATATAATTGATAATCGCCATTGCTTGCTGCGTCTGGGGTGACGTTACCACGTTTACCCCCTGCTTGATGATGCCAGACTTCTCGTAGGCTATCTCCTCGATGGTGTTGCCAAGCACTTCGGTATGGTCAAGGCTGATCGAAGTAATCACAGACACGAGAGGAGTGGTGATATTGACTGCGTCGAGTCTCCCTCCAAGCCCGACTTCCAGCACAGCGAGGTCGATTGCCGCCTCCTGGAAATATAGGAAGGCAATCGCCGTCGCCAACTCATATGTTGTGGGTACATTAGAAAGATCGCCCCCGGCCTGTATCTGCGCGACGACCGGCTGTATCCTCTCGACCAACCGGGCTACGTCGGCGGGGGGAATCATCTCGCCGTTGACGCGGATTCGCTCTCGAAAAGTGTGCAGGTGTGGAGAGGTAAAAAGGCCCACCTTGTATCCACCTTCGCGCAAGACCGAGTCGAGCATAGCGCATACCGAGCCTTTGCCCTTTGTTCCGGCCACCACGATGCTACGAAAACTCTCGTGGGGGTCGCCGAGCAACGCTATAAGGTGCCTGGTGCGCGCAAGGCCGTCCTCATTGAGGTCGCGCTTGATGCCGGGAGTCTTCTCGTAATTGGTGAAACTGTTTATGTAGTCGTATGCCTCGTTGTAGCGCATTACCTACCCTCCAATTACGAATTACGAAGATAGATGAGCTGCCGCTAGTGGCACCCAAACGGGTGCGCGAACACGACCAAGAGCTAACGACGCTTGGCTCGCACCAGGTTGATACCAGCAAAGGCCGCGCCCACCCCGGCGGCGAGGAAGAGGAATGCCCCCAGATACGATACCCAGTCTCCTCCATCTCTCATTATCTTCGGCGCTACAGACTGGTACGCTAACCAGAAATAAAGCAGTCCTACCAGCGTCAACAGCAATCCGAAAAGTATTCTTGACATAATGTGCTCCTAGAGCTTATACAACTTCTACTCCGCATTATAGCAGATAGGATGCGAGAGGGGTGTGAGAAGATGGGAGATGGAAGACGAATCTACGGGCTATATAGGAAACGTGAAACGTGATTGCTGGTGACTAACCCCACAAGCCTTTGCTCTGCCAAAGAATAACTAACCTGACGCTATTGACGGCATGAGGTTCCGGTATGTCATTCATTTCTAGTCGAGCGAACTGAAGAGAGTACGTACGGAGATCAGGCGGAGCGCCAGCGCGGGCATGCGACGTGTTGCGTTGCGTTCTAGTCTGCGCCATAGACGACGGCTTATTCTTGGCTGGAGAGTTCTCACCAGATCAGATGCGGCGAACAGAACGATGTCCACGGCCCATTTAGCTAAACCGGATGGACCGAGAACACGTGCGGTGATTGCAAATATGTGCGGATAATGTCTGGCGGTGGTGAGCATGATGGAGATGTACTCCGCGAATGTATAACGGTCTTGCAGGAAGCGTAGGGTGGTGCGTTGGCCGACCTTGCCGAGCGCGCTGCAAAAGACGTTCATGATGCGGTTCACAGCAGCTGGGTCGCTGCCGGGCCAGGGCTGCATAAAGCGGCTGAATACCCATGCCACGCGCAGGTTGGCCTGGTGCGGACTGATTAGCCTTAAGTGCCACTCTTCCAGGAGGTCTTTGCGGAGTGCGTATTCCAGAAGTAGAGATACACGTCCGATATGCCGGACGAAAGAGCCGAAGCCACAGAAGGTGAGGGGCGATTGTCCAGCCGCCGAGTCGCCCAGGCATATGAGGCCGCGCGCAGCCGTCTGTCCAGTGCGACCATGTCTGGCTGGGATGTAGCCAAAGACGGGCCTCAGATGGCGGTGCGCCGAGTTAAGGCGGCGGTAGGTTGGCAGCAGAGTGAAATAGCGCTCGAAGAGGTCCAGCAACCCCTGATTAGAGGCATACCTGGACCCGGTGCGGTCATAGTAGAAAAGATAGACTGTTGTATCACCGCCGTTGCCGGGGAAGCCCTCCCATATTAGTTGCCGCCCGTCCTGTGCGGGAGCGACACTTACCAGCACATCACCTGTAGCCGGGTCGCTTTCCAGGCCTTCCATGACCGTGCCTGCTGTTGGGCAGACACCGTCGAAAGGTAGGCCGTCGTTCAAGCCGAGCGCGATAGGTGATACCGATCCCATGGTGTCTATCGCCAGCCTCGCGCTGTAATACTCGGTGCCGTTCGGCCCGTCTATCTCGAAGACCGATGCGACGCGCCCACTGTTCGCCATATGCAAACACTTGAAGCTCCGGCCTTCCTTGATAGTGCCGCCTACTTCGACGAAGTGCTCTCTGGCCTTATCGAGCACGGACTGGGCATCGAGAGCCACATCCAGAACACCTTCAAGTTGGAGCGGACACGCTTCTACCCCTGTTCCGCGCGCGTCGAATGAGATTACTCCCCGACTGTAATGTGCGGCGATTGTCTGCTCAATCTCATCGTGTGTGAACAGGCCCCACTGGGAAAGCGATTTAAGCTCGCGCTCCGAGATGTTCCACTCGCGGTGGGCCGCGCCTACCCGGTCACGGTCAAAGACTAGCACACGTAACCCGCGCCTTGCGAGCGCAACACCGGCTATCAACCCCAGGCCGCCACCTGCTATTACTATGTCGAAGCGGTTCTCTGGGCGGCAAGACGGGAGAGAATGGACAGTGGGAACATGGGAGAAGGGACTTTCGACGGGGCGGTTGCTGTTGAGCCTCACCCACTGGTCTTGCAAGTTCGTAACTGCCTGCAACGCTCGCTCACCGTTTGGCATCGACTCAAAAGCCGCTACCGTGTGCGGGTAGCGGCCCCTCATAGTGTCGAAGATTGTTAATTCGATCCTGGTGGTGGCAACCATTTACGAGGTCTTGTTGTAGGCCAAGCGTGCACGCATCTCCGAGGACGTTGGGAGGATAAGTGAGCCTGCAACAAGGCCACCTGTGAAGCCCGCAAACATCATGTAGAGGTGCGGGCTGCGCCAGATGCCGGTATCCCACAACATCACGTCAAGCGCCCAGGGGAAGAAGCCTGCCACCAGGATTGCAAGTTTCACGCGTAAATCGACCTGCCGCCATTGTGCCCATACGCGGTCAAGGCCGAGGCGCGAGAACGGTCCAACGCCTTCCCCTGCGCGTCCATAAAGAAGCCGAACGGTCCAGAGTCCCCAGACGGCAGCCCAGCACGATGAGCAGACCGCCATAGGCTGGCCGAGGAACATGAAATGCATGCCCACTTTAGGGCAAACGGTCCTGCCGAGCAGGTAGATACCTTCGGCAAAAGGCTGGAGTACGGAATAGCCAAGATATGCGAAGAGCGGGGCGACAAGAGGCCCAACCAGGAGTATCCAGAGCCAGAGGTCTTGCAGCCAGGGACGCGAAGGTTTTACCCCATCGCATTCTAGTAGTTCGGCCTGGGCGGACTGGGTTATCGTTCTATTTAAGGAAAGTGCATTCTGCATCTGTTTATACTACGCTCTCACTCTTGCAGTAGTTTGTTATCAAGTTAGGGAGCGACATGTTCTATTTTACCACTTTCTCTACCCTGCCTGCTGTTAGCAGGTTCCGACAGGGCTGCGGCGGCACGGTGGCCGCTCCTCACAGCGCCTTCCATCGAGGCCATGTAGTCTTGCTGGGTGTAATCTCCGGCCAGGGCGAGGTTGGAAATGGGTGTTCGTTGCGTCGGGCGGAGCGCGTCGCTGCCTGGGACTTCGCGGTAGATGGAGTTGGGTATCCTTACGACCGTGCTATGCGTCACGTTGGCGTGCCTTGTACCAGGCCATAGACTTTCCAGGCTATCTAGGCAACGCTGCACGATTTCCTGGTCGCTGAGATGCCACAGGGGTGCGGCAGGCGCAACGGCCATCGATATGAGCGATCCGCCCGTAGTGTCATAAAGCGGGCTGGTTACAGCAAGGTCCGCGAAAACCGAGAATGGCGCATCGGCTGTGAAGAAGAGGTTGTCGGTGCGGGAGACGTAGCGGTCGAACCATACCTGCACGTTCATGACCGGTACAGATTTCAACTGCCACAGCGCGTCGAAATAAGGCATCTCTCGGAGG
>JBDSDS010000020.1:0-4529 GCA_039920445.1 Chloroflexia bacterium | reverse complement strand
CGTAATCAGTGTACCCACCGGCCATGTGAACTGCGCGATAAGTCTTCGCACCGAAAACACACGCCCCTGAAGTTCCTTAGGCGTTTGTGTCTGCCATATAGTCTGAGAATGCGCGTTCATAGCAGGGGTCATAGCATCGAGTATAAGCACCATAGCGGCGGTAAGATAGAGATATGGCGACAGCCCAAAACCTATGAGCGCGAGGCCGACAAGAAGCATGGGCACGATCACCCCGTAGACACGCCGCCTCTTCAGCCCTCCCCAGCTGGTGATGACCAACCCCCCTATAAGGCCGCCAACTGCTCCCGCCGAGTTGATAAGCGCTAACGCTGTCTCATACGTGAAACCCATCGAGGACCAGTCGGGCTGCAAGTTGAAGCGCAGCAGCAACGGACCGAATATGCCTAGAGGGGATGTTATGAAGTTGATAACGGTGAATGAACCGAGCAGCCACAGCAGAGGACGACGGTTCCAGATATACATACCGCCTTCCTTTATATCTGCCCACATGCTCTTCTTTGCCTTGCCATCTTCCCCACCCAGGTCAGTACGCTTGGGTGAAGGCACAAAGAGGAAAGGCAGGATGCCTGCCGCCAGGAAGAAAGTTGTCGCATCGACATAAAGGGCAAGCGGCGCGCCATTGGTCAAGGGCCTGAGCCACTCACCAAGCGCACCCGTTATGCTTCCCTGGCGCGCAATCTCAGGCAAGGCGATGATGCCTGCCGCAATTCCAGGCGCGATGATACCCGACAGGGCAAAGATCGTCTGCATCATGCCGTTCGCCCTCGGCAACTGCTTCTCGGGCACGATCATCGCATACGAGCTGTCAAACGCTGAATAGTGGAACGAAAAGAGCACTGCCACCAGGCCTTGAAATACCACAATCATCCAAAGCTGTAACTGCCCGGTAGCCATTAGGGTGGCGGCAACAAAGCTGAGGCAGCCGTTCAGGAGGTCGGCAACCATCATCGTCCGCTTGCGATCATGACGGTCAGCCCATGCCCCAGCGATAGGCGCGCTAAACACGTTGCCGAGGGCAAAGGCGAGTGCACCAGCCGATAGGGCAAAGGCGAGCTCCGGCTTCTGGTCGTTGCGCGGATACAGCCCCAACACCAGGTAGATGTTAAGACCAAAGAATGTGAGCGCGCTGCCAAATACGGATATGGACTGGCTCACCCACAGAATGAGGAACGTTCGCCAGCCGTTCTTGGGTGGTTCGTAGTTATCGGTGTTGGACATTCTTTATCTCCTACTGCCGACACGGGGCACAGGTCGGCCATGCGGCTACTCTCATGTTTTATATCCGCAGAGACAATTATCAAAATCGGTCTATGGTAGTATTATTGAGCGGACTATATGTGCAGAAATCACTAAAGGCTGCCTAATCACGGTTACGCGACCGAAGCCTGGGTGGACACCTCTTGTTCTACAGTCTCACTTCCACGCAGCAGCTTCCAGGCAACCACCCCCGCCACTATGTCAAGAATCGCCGCAATACTGAGCATCGGCACAATCCCTATCTGCTCTCCAAAGACGCTGGTAAACGCCATCGACAGCATAATCAAGAGGGCTGAGACCGTGCCGAAAGCCCCCATGACACGGCCTCGGAAACGGTCTTCCACACTTGTTTGGAAAAGGGTCATCACGCCCGTCTGGAGCAGCGTCACCGGCACGCCGACTATCGCCATCAGAACCAGTGCGACCCAAAGAACGCCGCTATTGAAGGTCGCCAGGTCGATGACACCTAGCAGCACGAAGCCCACCCAGACCATCTGCCACGCCTTGATGGAACGGCTCCACCTGCCCACGAACAGGCTGCCCACGAGACCACCTACCGCCTGAGCAGTCAGCAGCCAGCCTACTTCCATCGGGCCACCGCCCAGGATCGCCTGAACGTAGATCACCATAAGCACGCTCAGTATCCCCTCAGCGATCATGTTCACGCCAAGCAGGGCGAACAGGGCGGCAACTACGCGGTTATTGCGTACCACTTTCATCCCCTCTACCCACTCGCGTCGCAGCCCACCTTTCTCACCATCGCCAACCGCCTCTGCCGGATCGGCACGCGTGACGCTGGGAGGCGCAGAGATCAGAGCGATCAACCCGCCTGCTATTACGAAGGATGCCGCGTCCAGCAGCACTGTGTCCGGGAAGTAGAATACGGCCAGTACCACGCCGCCTATCGCCGGGCCGATGAGCCGCGCCAGGTTGTTATTGAGCGTGTTGAGCGCATTAGCCGTGACCAGTTCGTCAGTGCCCACCAGTTTGGGTAAGAGAGCGTTCTCCGCCGGAACCATGAACTGCCTGACCGTATTCGTGGCAAGCGACACCAGGTAAACGATCCAGACGTTGTCGGCGGAGTCAACCAGGAGGAGCGGCATCAACAGAGGCACGACTAGAAGGTTAGTCACTACCATAGTTCGCCTGCGGTCCCACCTGTCCACGAACACGCCCGCCACCGAGCCAAATGCTATACTCGGCAGCCTACCCACTACGAACATAATACCCGTAGCCAGCACTGAGTCTGTCAGCTGGTAGATATAAACTGGCAGCCCAACAAACAGTATCCAATCTCCAATGAACGATATAAGCCCGCCGAACCATAACAACGCGAAATTACGACGGCGTAATAATTCAAGCACGGTATCTCTCCATGTAAATTGTGTGGCATGACAGAAGGCGGGTGTGTCTCTGTTTACACCCGCCTCTGCCCCGTGTGAAGTTAGCTGGCCTCTAGCTCGCTGAGGCGGCGCACGGCATCCTGCGCGGACAATTCACCACGCTCTACTGCCTGGAGTATCTCAAGTGAAGCCTGCTTGCGAGCCGCATAACCCTCAGGCTCTGATATGTCGTCCGATCCTTCACTCGAAGGATCGCTAGATGCCTGGGGAGCGCTTTGTCTTGAGAGGTCCATCGTAGGCTCACCGGCAGGCTGCACCATCGACTGCCGCTTGCTGCCATGTATGCTCACGTCGCCGCTTACGCTTGAGAAATGCGCCAGGGGACCACCGCCGTTGATCGTAATCGTCTGCTCGCGCCCACGCCCTGGGCCTCTCTGCACCCTCTCATGGGACATGTTGCAATCGAGATCACCACTGAAGGTACTGAGTTGAGCCGTGAGGCGTGCATCTCTCGGTAGCTCTACCGAGAGATCACCGCTCACCGTCTTGATGTCGAATCCCTTCCCCGGAACGCTCATCATCTCCAGATGGATGTCGCCGCTCGCGGTATGGGCGCTGAGTTCTTCAAGGTTAGCCTGGTCTATCCTCACATCACCCGACGCAGAATGCACTCCAAGCTTGCCGGTTATCATGTCAACCTGTATGTCACCGCTGGCGCTGTTTACTATAGCAGCGCCTTCGATGTTTTCAAGACGTATATCACCCGTAGCCGTCTGAAGATAAAGCGCGCCCTGTACCTCGCGTATATCAAGGTCGCCTGTGCTGCTTCGCAATGTAATGTCGCACTTGTGCGGCACCTTAAGTGTGAAGTCGCGCCCACCCGTCCAGCGGCCTATCTCTATCTCAGCCTCGATCCGACGACCGAGCTTGCGAATCGAACGAGCCACTCCTCTTTCAACCTCGGCCGCAATGCCTTCAAGACCAAGTGTGATGTCCCCAAAGTCACGACCGTGGCGGCGGTGCGGCACACGATCCTCATCGCGATCTCGCTCGCGCTCACGCCGGAACCTGCTTCGTATGATTATCTGCGAGCCTTCCTGCTCTACCTGTATCCCACTGTCGTCATCAGTGCTGACCTCGACCTCCTGACGGTCCCAGCCTTCGATATTCACATCCCCTGTGGCCTGCTCAAGCATAATGCGTGGCTTGTCTGCAAAGTCTGCGGTCGAAATTGTTCGTGTGTTATCTTCGTTGTTAGTCATTTTCTTCTCCTTTTTGCTTCTAAGTATTCTATCTTCAGGTTGAATTCAAATACATCGGTTGAATGAATAAGCGGCTCGGAAGTCGTCCACCAGGCGTGTGAGACTTGGTTGGTCGGTCCTTGAGCGTATGGAGTGGCAAAGCTCAGCCTCATTCTTCTGCTTACTGTCGTCCGGCACACTCACGAGTTGCACAAGCAGCCAGCGACGCCTGCGCGGGGTGTTAAGATGGAATGAAAAACGAGAGCGGCGCAATCCGGTGGCCGCTGCCTCCCCTATTGTGGTTGCCGGGCCGAATGCCGTGATGCTAGATGTCATGTCCTGTTCTCCTTTCTCCTTTTATTACTTGCTCTGATTCCGTGTTAACCGTTGAGGATTTCCATTGCCTCGGTAGTGCTGATCTTGCCTACCGCCAGGTCATCAAGCACTTGCTGGCGCTTCTCAGGGCTTACCTTTGGCCTTCCTGGCGCAGTCGGAAACATGGGCGGGGTGGGTGGCGTAGGCGGCCTCGGCGGACGCGGTCCTCTCGGGTTGAGCACCTGAGCCTGGTAAAACTCGAACTGGTCAACTTCACTACTCTCGCTCTCGTCAACCTCGTAGCCCATCGCCCGTACTACGTCGTTCAACCGTCCTACAACCGTAGGGTAAG
>JBDSDS010000019.1:0-3780 GCA_039920445.1 Chloroflexia bacterium | reverse complement strand
TCCATGCTTGATTCCAAATAAGATATGAGTTTTAACAAAATAGAAAGCCCCGGCAGATTGTGAAGTCTGCCGGGGCTTTTTCTCTTCGCCTTGTGGCGCTTTACCCTCGAAGCATCTGGAGCAGACGAGCCGCACTTCGGCGCTGGACCGCTACTGGTCGGGGTAAACGAGTTTCCTGTGTTTCAGGCTTGCGTGCAGGCATGAGCTTGTTGAGGGCGTCTGCCCGCTGTTGCTCTCGGTATGCTTCTCGAAGTCGGTCCTCCGGAATATCGCGTGCCATCTGTTCCAGGTTGTAAAGATTGGTAAGCATCCTGGTGAACCTCCTTCTAAGTCTGGGTACATGCTAAATCTGCGGTTCTTCAACCGGCATCAGGATTGTACCCGCATAGCGAGGTCGCGCCATCGGTGTTGAGGTGTAAAGAAAGGCGGTCATAGGGCTGATTGCTCGCCACCTATTGTGCTACCTATGTTGCGTTGGGAGTACGGCTTATGGAGTAGTCGTCTTGGTGTACCAGTAGGCCCATAATATGAGGAGGGGCTGGATAGGTAAACGCAGCCAGGCGAGTGTTACGCTCACACCCGGCATCACTTCATTGGATGTGCCTGCGGTCATGGCTGCATGGACGTTGGCCGGGAAGATCGCTACGAGTGTAGCCATCAGGCCCCAGGCGGCTATGCGCTGCGTTCTCGGCACAAGCAGAAGCAATCCCAGCGCCGCTTCTACTATGCCGCTCAGGGCGACTAACTCCGAGTGGAAAGGCAGGTAGGGAGGCATCAGCCGAAGGTACATCTCGCCCCTTACGAAGTGCCCTATCCCACTGACAATGAATAAAGCGGCGAGGGGCCACTTGAGTAATGCTTTGAGAGTTTCCAATATTTTCCCCTCTTATGCGGACTTCGATTATGCTTCAGACTGGCAGGCATCCGCCTAACTGGTATACGGCTGCCGTGCCTGTCCTAGTTTTGCGTGTAGTCCACCAGGTTCGTTGTACGGACTTCGGCACTATCGTATACTGCCGTGAGAGTACGCTTGTTCATGCCTGAGGAGGTACATATATGGATACCGACCCCAACCCATTCCGTGACTCGCCTGATGAGGACCGCTCCAGCAGCTCCACGGAAGCCCCTTCTGATGCTGCTTCGGATTCTGATCCAGATCCAGAAGGGCCATCACCTATGAGCGAGGATGAGGACGACAAATGAATCGTGGATTGCCGAAAGGAATCACTGGTCTATGGAAGCGTGGGTGATTAAGGCTCTCGAACCCCCTTTACCAACCCCAGCCGCTGAGTTATGTACATGTGAGGGAGATAAACCAATCAAGCTGATGTCGGCTTTGGGATATAACCCTATTCACTGTATTGACTGCAATTTAGAGAGGGTGCCTGCCTCATTGCCTCTGGATGAGAACCTTGTTCAAGGCATTGCCTACTGGCGCAGCCTGTATGATGCTATCGACCGCCTGTGGTTGGATTCTGGAGAGTATGAGGAGTGGGCGGAAGCTCAACTCAGTAATATCAAAAGTCCCGTCAATGTCCGTGGGCTGGAGGTGCAAAGGGAGCTTAATGCTAGGCATAAATGCTACTACTGGTATTTCCAAGACGAGTCTGCCGATGACTTCCAGACACTCACACGTTGTCTGGTATGCAGCAACCCCTTCAAGACCTACAATGCAGGCATCTTTCCGCAGTTCCTGTGCGAAAAGTGCTGCATCATCACTGTGAAGGGGTAACCTACACGTAGTGATCCTGCTTTAGCAACGCCCCTGCGGTTTCGCCTATGGAATAGGTGTTTGGGTTGGTGTAGTTGTGCGTGTGACCGTTGGAGTGCCGGGGGTCGATGTACGGTTTGGAGTACCGGCGGTTGCAGTGCGAGTTGGGCTGCCGGTTGCGCCTGTGACGATGGTCGCCGGGGTGGTCGCTATCGGCGTAGGCACAACCGTTCCTCGCGTCGTTGTAGGCAGGGGAGTGCCTCCCGTTACCCTTGTTATTGTCGCGGCGGGCGTGCCTTCTTTGGGAGGGGTTGCGACAGGAGGCGCGGTGGGCGGCACACCCACTTCAGCCGCCGGGAAGAAGCGGTCTATCTCCCTGCCGAAGTTGTCGTACAGCACGGCCAGGTCGTATGGCTCGCCTTCCCACATCACCGAGGTCCGACCCATATAGACGTCAGTCGCCGTGTTGTTGCCCTGCCCGGCGCGCGCCCTTAGAGAAGCGCCTGGGGCCATATTTATGCCGTTCGGGAAGTAGAAGCGGTCGATGTGGCTCCACTTGGGGCTGTCGACCCACCAACCGTTGAGCGATTGTGCCGTCTGCCCTCGGTTTGTAATGGTGACATAGTTGCCGTTCAGGTCGGTCAGGGATTTACGGTAGGCTATTTCGTCGATGGAGAGGGTGGCCTTCGGCGGAAGTGCGTTCGATGTTGGCGTGGCTCCTCCCGGCCTCGGTGTTGGACGGGCAGGTGAATAGCGCCATTCGCGGTAGTGCATGCCGATGTTGCCCATCTGCACCTTGAAGGGCGAGGGCAGGTGGGGCACGTATGTTAGTACCCGACGCTCAAACGCCTGGATAAGCACGTCCGTGTACCGTCCTTCCACTTTGACATACGACCAGTAAGGCTCGGATATCGGGTAGCCTGTGACCGCGAACCAGGGGAAGAATAACGGCCCTGTGACTCGCTGGCCGCCCTGGATGATGTCGGTCTGCTGATTAAGATATTCCCAGAAGATGTCAGGGATGTTGTGCCCGGTGGCAGGCTCGAATTGGACAATCCGCACGCCGTAATCGCCGTGGTTCGCGGGCCAGGGTTGGGTATTGCCCTGACGGTCGATTGCCGTGCGCACTACCTGCCCAATTTGCGCTTGCTTCCGACGCTCGTTGGGCGCGCCTGGGATGTTCGCCACGCCGTTGAACGATTGGTAGGTTGGCGCGGTAGGGTCGTCGGCATCAGAGGCGAGGTTGATTTGCGCCGGACCTCGGTTCTCATAACTGGCCGGGCCTATCTGCATCTGGCCTGAAATCAATTCCACCGACAGCAGGCCGTTCGTCACAAAGAAAGGATCGTTCTGGTTGCCAGATGGGTTATTGATTTCCATCCGGCCTTTGTCGAAGTATTGCACCAGGTGGGCGTTGCCCGGCAGGCCCGCGAAAGGCTCGGTCGCGCTCTGGCCGGGGACGGGTCCCCACACCCAGGGCCGCTTGACCCCACCGGAAGCCACAAGTCCGTCGGTGCGCGCCCAGGTGGCCTGGAATGCTGGGTGGGCGAACTGGGCCTGGGAGAAGGCAATAGGGAGCAGCACGCTCGATACGACGGCGGCGCATATGATTGCGGCTATCTTGTACGGCGTGTTGCGTGTTGTAGGCTTGAGGGCTGTTTTGCTGGGCATATGACTCGATGGAAGTATAAGCGGGCCGTTAGTCGTTACCTTATAGCATAAGGGTAAACCCTAGCGCAAGGCAAACGAACAGTGCTTTCCAGAAGCCATCTCGCAAATATCTATCCGACGAAGCAAACCCACCCCCCATTGTCATTCTGAACGGAGTGAAGAATCCGTATAGGGGAGGCTGTTGCTAAGAAACGGATTCTTCACTTCGTTCAGAATGATAAATCACACTTTAATCTTACTTCCCATTGTGTGGGTCTATTTATGAGATGACTTCTAATCTTGTCGCCTGCTCGCTTTCAGAGCGCGGGCTATGTTCTGTGCGGACATGACCAGAGGGGCGGTAGCGGCCTCCTGCAAGCGACGTAGTGACCGCACTACCTTGCGCGTCCAACTCGCAT
>JBDSDS010000018.1:0-14982 GCA_039920445.1 Chloroflexia bacterium | reverse complement strand
GAGCTTGCGGGACATCTTGATCGCCTCGCAATCATCAGAGGCCTCGCCAACTACGTTAATGCGTGGGTCAAGCTCCAACATCGTCTTGAGACTGAGCCTGAGAGTCGCATGGTCGCCTGCGATGAGGACGCGAATAGGTGACGGGACCGTGGGGAGAGACGAACAGGTCGGGAGCATTCGGGCAAAGCGCTGGGCGGCGGCAAAGAAGGGCGGAGCAGGAAACTCCCTAACATTCATCAAAGTTGAATAGCAACCGCCAATGTTTGTTGTCACGCTTCCGTCTCCTCCCGGAAAGCAAAGTTGCAAGAAATGGGCCAGCCGTTCATCATAATAGTACCATGATATTATATTTTCCCGGCTTTGTCACGGGCAAGCAGGCGGAAAAAAGAGTAGGTCTATAGATGTATATAGTAGCAACACCTTAGTCAACGATCTTCTGGCGCAAGGCATAGACCGCCGCCTGGGTACGGTCGGAAAGATGCAACTTTTGCAGGATGTTGCTTACATGAGTCTTGACCGTCTTTTCGCTCAACACCAAGTCTTCAGATATTTCTTTGTTGCTCTTGCCCTGCGCGATGAGCCTCAGCACGTCCATCTCGCGTTCAGTGAGGTCGTGCTTGGGCGCGGTCGGTTGCGGGTTGGTGAACTCCTGCATCAGCTTGCGCGCAATCTCTGGATCAAGTTGGGCTTCGCCCCTGTGGACTGTGCGTATGGCACGCACCAGGTCCTGGGGAAGCACATCCTTCATAAGATAGCCTTGAGCGCCTGCCTTGATCGAGGCGAACACCTTTTCATCCTCACTGAACGACGTAAGAACTATAACGCGCGTGCTGGGTGAGAGGGCGGTCACCTGGCGTGTCGCCTCTACGCCATCTACGTTCGGCATAACAAGATCCATCAGAACGATGTCCGGCAGCGTTTCGCGAACCTTTGCCAACGCTTCTCGCCCATCGCTCGCCTCGCCCACGACCTCTATATCGGTCTGTAAGCCGAGGTACGTACGCAGACCCTGGCGGACTATCGCATGGTCGTCTACCAACACCACGGTAATCTTTTCGCCGCCTAACTGGGTAGCATCGGTCATATCAACTCTTCTCCTCTTAACGATCCGAAGGAACGCGCACTGTAACGATTGTGCCGGACCCCTCGCTCGATAGACCTATCGAGAAGTGCCCACCTATCTGTTCGGCACGCTCAGTCATCGATGCAAGCCCCAGCGTATTGGGCTTGTTGACGCCAGGCTCGATACCTATACCATTATCCTCTACGGTCATATAGACCCATTCATCCTGACTGCTGAGGACTATTGCCGCCTCCGTTGCATTCGCATGTTTGATTACGTTGTTCAACGCCTCCTGTGCGATTCTGTAGAGTGCCTTCTCGATATTGAGCGGCAATCGGCGTTGCCCTTTCACATCGACTGATACACGTAGGCCGTGACGGTCGCCTATCAGTTTAGCATGTTTTGTCAACACAGCCGCCAGCCCCTCTTGCTCGAGGTCGGCGGGGCGAAGCTCAAAAATAAGGGAGCGCATATCCTTCAACGCAGCGTTGGCCGTCTCATAGAGTAAAGTTATCTGTTCGCGCGCCCTGGACGGCTCAGTATGGAAGAAGAGATTCGCTGCCTCTGCATTCAGTACCATGCTGAACAACGCCTGTGAGAGCGAATCATGCAGTTCACGCGCCAGACGATTTCGCTCCTGCAAAATGTCCTGCTCTCGCGAGCGGTCATACAGGCGCGCATTCTCAATCGCAACAGCCGCCTGATTAGCGAACGCAAGCACAGTTTGGCCGTCTTCTTCGTCATAAAAGCTCGGCTGGTTCGTATCGAGGGCCAGCGCGCCTATTGCCTCGTTCCGAACCATGAGCGGTACGCCTATCCACGAGCGAGTCATGTCATCAGGGTCCGCTACGAAGCCCGGCTCATTGCGCACATCCTCCAGCACAACCGGCGCGCCGCCATCCAGCATCCTGCGGGTTAGGGCGTTCTGCGTCGGGTCAAACGTGATCCCTAATATGTCATCGGGCCGCCTGAAGCCCTGCCCCGCGATAATCCTCAGCCGCCGGTCGAAAAGCATCATGATGGAAGCGCGGTCATATTTCACAACCTCGGCAAGCTGTTCGAGGATAAGGGTCAGAAGGCGGTCGAGATTCAACATAGAGGTGATAAGCGCGCTTGACTTGACTAGGGCTGTCACCTCGCGCACTCGCCGTTCCAATTGCGCCTGTTGCGTCTCCAGGAGCGTCACCTGGTCTTGCAGCTTCTGGTTCAGAGTATGCGAATAGAGCTTGCTAAAGCGGATGACCAACCACCGCAACGCAGCATCGAGGAGAGTAGCCATGCTCAGGGCGTTATCCTCATCGGCGTCCCACTGACACTCGCGCTGGATAACCGGCAGCACGGCTTCTTTGAGCAAAAGATGCCCCTCGATGACCTCCGATATGTCAAAGCCCTGCGTTACCCGCTCCTCACACACCATCTCTGAATAGGCCATTAGCTCGGCGCGAGAACCGGAACGGAAAAATGCTACCAGCGCGGTGATACAGGTGCGTGATGCGCTTTGCAACTCCGTAATCGGGTGGTCGCGGTAAAGCGAGCCGTCCATGCCGCAGAGGAGCGTCACCCACGAAGCAACAAGCTCCTCGCGGTAGCCTTCCAGCAGCGAGGCAAGTTGGGCCGAGGTCACATCCGCTTCCGAATTATGAACTAGGAGTTTTGAATTATGAATTACTTCACCTTCTTACCTTTCCGGAATCATGAATTATGAGTTAGCGGGACTACTTAATTCGAAACAAGACTTTCGCTTAGGCAAAGGCATTATTATCGGTTGGTTCTGATCTCAACTGCCCGCCTCCCCTTGGACCGGAGCGGCAAGGACAATTTCACGCTTTTCTTTGGCGGCAAGTCCCTAGCCTTCCGTTGGCTCGATTTCCAACGCTTTGAATCCAGAAGGCATCATCCTCTTTTCTTTAGTGAGTCGCTTAACGTGTTCCCGATTTCGTTTAGATATGATGCCTTTTGTTTGTCGCGGCGTGAAGCGTTGTAGATATGATTCTTCATCGCCTTTATGCCTAATGCTTTCACTCCAGCCAATGCAGAGTCCCTCATCAAGCACCTCTTTGAAAGAGACGGACGCCACCCCTGAATTCTTTTTGTATATCCGCAACCATATTCCATCTGATGTCGCGTGGTTTTGCATAAGCCATGCCCGCAACGCGCCTACGGATTCGAATGCGAGCACCGGCAGTTCTTTACTTGCTTTTTTCATACTCTTCCTTGGTGGTAGATTCGGTTGGAGTGTGCACCTATCATTAACAGGATTTTCGTTCAGACCAAGCCATAGGCAAGAATGACAGGGTTACGTAGTTGAGCACGCAAGTAGTCGCTGCACAAGTCAGCTTTCACCTACGTTTGCCCGGTATACCCGGCTCGGTCATCGCCACGGGATCGAGTATGTCGTCCAACTCTTCCGCTGTGAGCAGGCCCATCTCCAGAACTATCTGGCGCATCGGCTTGCCTGTACGTGAGTTTTCTTGGGCGACCTTTGCAGCCGCACTATACCCAATATGAGGGTTGAGCGCGGTAGCGAGACCATTACTCTCCTCGACATAGCGGCGACAGCGTTCCTCATTGGCGGTGATGCCCTCAACGCAGAATTCGGCAAAGACGCGCGTCGAATTCTTCAGTATGTCGATTGACATCAGCATATCGAAGACCATCAACGGCATCATCACGTTCAACTCAAGTTGTCCCGACTGCACCGCCATCGTCATGGTTGTGTCGTTACCAATCACCTGGAAGCACGCCATGTTAAGCATCTCGGCCATTACCGGGTTCACCTTGCCGGGCATTATGGAGGAGCCTGGCTGCACCGGGGGCAGATTGATCTCGGCAAGGCCGGTCTGCGGCCCTGACGACATGAGGCGCAGGTCGTTGGATATGCGGGTCAGTTCTATCGCCAGAAGTCTGAGCGCAGCATGGGTCTCGGCCATAGCATATTGCGTCTGGGTCATCTCGACAAGATGGTTCGCGGGCTGGAGAGGGAAGCCGGACAGCTCAGATAGCTTGGCTACAACAGCCTTCTGATACCGTGGGTCGCTGTTCAGGCCAGTGCCCGCCGCTGTTGCCCCAATGTTCAATTCCAGGAGAGATTCGGCTGCGTGCCTTATCTTCGTGCCCATCTTTGCCAGCGTGAGGGAGTAGGCTGTGAATTCCTGCCCAAGCCTGATTGGAACCGCATCCTGCATGTGAGTGCGGCCCGATTTCACTATCTTATCGAACTCTTTACCTTTATCAGCAAACGCCCTTTGCAGCCGGTCCAGACTCGGGTAAAGTTCTTCCAGATCGTACAGCGTGGCGATACGCATCGCTGTAGGGATAACATCATTCGTTGACTGCGCCATATTGACGTGGTCGTTCGGGTGGACCGGCTTGTACTCACCTCGCTTGCCGCCTAGTTTCTCGTTTGCCAGATTCGCAAGCACTTCATTGGTGTTCATATTGTGCGAGGTGCCCGCACCAGCCTGTATCGGATCGACGCGCCACTCGTCAAGGTGCTGTCCCGAAAGCACTTCCTCGGCAACCGTGATGATGGCGTTTGCGGTCTCTGTATTCAGTTGCTCCAGGTCGCGATTCGTCTCGGCGGCTGCCCTCTTCACGAGTACTGTAGCCCGAACGAACAGTGGGTGGGGCAGCAGGCCGGTGATCGGGAAATTGCGGATAGCCCGTACTGTCTGAGCGCCATAAAGCGCACTCGACGGTACTTCGACGTCACCCAGCGAGTCGCGCTCGACCCGATATTCGCCGCCGTTGCGGCTTGCGCCATCATTAGTCATCAATACAAGCCCTCCAGTCAATTATGTAATATGCAACTTATATTATAGCGTATACAGTGCGAGCCTTCACTCCGGCCACGTGAGGCCAATTCTCTCTATGCCATAGTTCTTCCTAAACGCTGTGATATAATACCATTCAGGCGGACCGACTTGATTTGAGCAAAAAGATGATCCCAAAGATGCTCCCAAAGACAATCCTGGTTGTTGACGATGAACCCCACATCGTTGAACTGGTAAAGCTTTATCTGGGCAACGAGGGGTTCTGCGTCGAAAGCGCCAACTTGGGGAGATCGGCCCTCAGCAAGTTCGCGGAGGTGCAGCCATGCCTGATAGTGCTCGACTTGATGCTTCCCGAACTGGACGGCTGGGAAGTGTGCCGCCAGATCAGGCGCGACAGCCAGGTACCGATCATCATGCTCACCGCCCGCAGCGAGGATATTGATAAGATCGTTGGCCTTGAAATCGGCGCAGACGATTACCTCACCAAGCCATTCAACCCACGAGAACTGGTAGCCCGAGTCAAAGCTATACTTCGGCGCACTACCTTAGCCGAACCGATAATACAATCTGGCCCACTAGAGGTCGGTAACACCGTGATTGATATTGAAAGGCACGAGGTAACGATAGATGGTGCCAACATCGAATTGCGAACGAAGGAATTTGACCTGCTGGTGGCCTTTGTCCAGCATTTGGGCCTCGTATTGGAGCGTGACAGGCTGCTCAATCTGGTATGGGGCTACGAATACTTCGGCGACACCAGAACCGTAGACGTGCATGTTGCCCATCTGCGTGACCGGTTAGCCGGATCAAGTGTGTCCATACAGACCATTCGCGGCCTCGGCTACAAAGCAGTACTGGCGTAGTCCGCAACTCAAAACAATAATAATCTTGGTGTCCTTGGCGTTCTTTGTGTCTTGGTGGTTGCCTCGTAATTCGTAATTCCCGAAGGGGACGCATGTTCAGAACATTGCGCGCGAAATTGGTGCTCACTTACGCGGCCATCGCGGTCCTCACCCTGTTGCTCGCCCTGGTTGTAGTTTTCGTCCTGGCGCGTGACTATGCTCAGCGCAACGGGTTCAGGACGTTACAGGAAAAGAAAGCCCTCGCCCTCCCTTATAGTCAGTTTGTGATCGCGGACGAGCTACGGCTGCTTCAAGACCAGCGACGAGGCACGCCCCGGCAACTGCTTGCGAGGTCGGCGCGCGACAGTATTCGCAACTCCGGCCTGCGCCTCCTACTTGTCGATCCCGAAACAATGTTGATAACCGAGGATACATCCAGGCGTTTTGACGCTACCGGCAAGCGATTCCCACTGGATGATACCGAGCCTGGGTTCACTCAACAGCTTACCAACCCTGGTGTAGAAGGCACAAGACGGATCGAGGGTGAAGATGTCGCCTTCCAGTTCATAGCCCAGCGCGTTCGCCTTAATCTTGCGCGCGCTCCTGCGGGTACAGGCGCCAACGCCGAACCGATCTTTGCTATCGTCGTGCTTGCCCAACCTGAGCCACCACGTCTTGAAGGGTTGTTGAGAGAGATAGTTGGGTATGTGTTGACCGCAGTAGCGGTTGCGCTTCTTCTGTCACTCCTTGCAGCCTTTCTTCTTGCCCGCTCTATTTCGAGACCTGTGGCGCGTCTCGGCGCGGCCGCTGCCGCCATGTCGCGTGGAGATTACACACAACGCCTGCCTGTGAAGGGTCGAGATGAACTGGCGACGCTTACCCAGGAATTCAACGATATGGCCGAAGAGGTCGGTAAAGCTCACCAGATGGAGCGTGACTTTATCGCTAACGTGTCGCACGATCTGAAAACGCCCCTCACCTCGATAGTAGGGTTCTCACAGGCAATCCTCGATGGGGCAGCCAAAGATGAGGCTGCGTTCAAGCAAGCAGCAGCCATTATCAACAGCGAAGCGCAAGGCATGACCCGCCTGGTCGGTAGGCTCCTCAGCCTCTCTCGCCTGCAATCCGGCCTCACGCAGGTCGAACTTAGACCCGTTGATTTACGTCCCGTTCTAGCGCAACTGGTTCTCGCCCTCCAACCCCAGGCCGAAAGCGCGAACGTTGAACTGACGTGCAGGCTCGACCAGGAAAGCAGACCCGTCCTGGGTGATGCCGACCGGCTGAAAGAGGCCGCGTCTAACTTGATCGAGAATGCAATAAAATACACTCCCCCCGGCGGAAAGGTGCTTATAGACTTACAGCAGGTTGACGCAACTGTGCAGGTATCGGTAAGCGACACAGGCAGAGGCATCCCGAAGAATGAACTGCCTCGCGTGATGGAGAGGTTCTACCAGGTGGACAAGGCACGCAGCTCCGCAGAAGACAGAAGCATCGGACTCGGCCTGGCAATTGTGGGTGAAATCGTCCGGGCGCACCACGGCACAATAGAGATAGAAAGCGAAGAAGGCCGGGGCACCATCGCCAGGATCACGCTTCCAACAGCGGGAGCCTCATCTGCGAAGACCCGTCGTCAACGGGGTGCGAACAACACAGGTACTCCTACTCCCACCACCAATAACGGCAGGACCGCATCCCCTGTTGATGCTTCACCAGATGCGGCACAACAGATAGGAAGCACGCGAAATCACTAGCCCCGCGATCTCTCCAGCAATAGCATCATCAGCAGGCTCAACAGGACTTGCTGCTCTTCTTTTTCGGGAAGAGGCATTTTGCACTCCATAACAAACTTGCCTTCCAGGAACGCAGGCTTCTTTTCGAGGCGCATCACCACCGTTCCGTCGGTTCTGGATACCAGGTAGGCTGGGTGGAAAAGGTAGCCGGTAAACATCCCAAGAATTGGAATCTCACCTACAAGCCCATCGATTATCTTCACCCAGGGATTCTCTTCCTGTATCGTCATCACCGGCGTGTCACCATCAAGGATGTCATAATGCGACTTCCAGAGTGACTTCATACCCTGCCGCTTGACGGCGCCAAGATTATTACCCTGCATATCAGCGAAGTTGTAGCGTGCCGACCAATCAAGTATACGGTCAGCATTGATCGTATATAGTGGCTGGGTCTGTTGCGTATCGGCGTAGACAGTTACTGCTTCCTTGATCTTTAGCAGTTTCTGTCTGACATAAAATACGAGGTTGTCATGGGCATCAATTACGGAAAGCTGCGGGGCAAGAGCAATAATCTTGAACGACAAGTTTAGCGGATAATCCATCAGATAGTCTCCTCTTTCATAAGGCAAAAAGGACGGTTCGTGAGTAGTTTATTCTACCATATGGGCTTGATATGTGGAATATTCATAGATAATTTCCGATCTCTTGGCCAGTCCTGACCGAGCGAGAGAGTGACGTGCTACGGTGGGGTGGCCCAGGGTCTGATGAGTAAGGAGATTGGCGAGCGCATGGTGCTGTGCTACAGCACCATGCAGACCCACCTTCACAGGATATCCAGCATGATGGGCCACTCAGTCTGCCGCCACCCGTTATACTATCAAGCGGGGCATTGTCTAATCGATTTTGAAACACACAGAACATAGAAAAGTGAGACTTCAATTTACGGCTGAGCGCCTGGTATGGTAGTCACATTGGAGGGCTTCTCGATGGGGGGCGATATAGGCTCGTTGAACTTGGAGTAGGTGATTGTGATGGTGGAGTCGCCTACGCCTTCGACTTTGGTGGCATACTTGAGCTGGCGAATGTATCCAGTCGTCTTCTCGACGTACAGGTCGGCGTTGGCAGTGCTCATCTTCGAGGTAGGGGCAGGCTGTCCTGCTTGCGCGGCAGCGTCCGCGGCTGACTTGTCTGCGTCATATGAGAACTGTATGTGAGTGGTATCGACGCCCTCTATCTTCTCATCGCCTACAATCTTTGCGTCCTGAGCGAATGTAAGGAAGCTGCTGGTGTCAGCCGCGCCGATGGGTATGCTCTGAGGCAGGGCCATATAGGTGTCGCCGCCAGGCAGCTTCATGAAGCTCTCCTTGCCGATCACAATGATCTCGCTCTTGCCCGCCGCGCCCGCATCGCTCACTATGCGCATCCTGTCGGGTGGCTCCATATCGGCCTCACTCAGCATTGTGGTGCCGGCCGTTTCGCTCTTGGAGGTGAAGTGGAAGGACTTCACCCCGCCCATTGCTTGCTCAGATTTGTCAAAGAGCGCCTTCACGTCTGCGGGTACAGTGGAATCGCCATTTGAGACTGTGCTTGCTGTAGTAGATGTGCTGTCGGCTATCGCCATTGCTGTGGTAGAGGTAGGATCTGCCATGGCCTCTGTTGGTGCCACAGCAACAGTAGTGGATGTAGGTGCCGATGTAGGTGCTGTCGTTGGTGTCGAAGCGGGGGGTGTATCCCCACAGCCGTACAGTCCCACCATAAGCAGACCGATAAGTGCCGTGCCTATAATTACCTTCCTGAAATTGCTGGTCATCTTGTTTCCTTCTACTAAGATATCGCTTGTGCCTGCTGTCGCTTCAGGCTCGACTCTATTCGGAGGATGGCCGATCAAGCGGCCATCCTCTCTGTTCACTGGTCGCAGTGTGCCAGTATTATTATGTCTACTTGCTATCCTTCTCAGGCACGGCGATTGCCGTACTATCGATGACAGGCTTGCCGGGATCAACACTCCCGTTGGCCTTAGCTACAGAGCCGTTGCTGGATGCCGCACCATCGAACCCGGCCAGTTGGCTCATCATATCACCAACTTTCACGCCAGTGAGGGTCTCGAAAAGCTCAGGCACTTGCGCGATCATGCGTGCAATGTCGGCTGTTATCTGGTTGGCGCCTGCGCCACGTCCATCATTTGGCCCTGTAGACACGATTGTAATCTTATCGACATTGTTCAGCGGTCCAGCCATTGCGCGAGCGACTTCGGGCAGACCTGTAAGGAACTTGTCGAGAACGGCAGCCTGGTTGTACTGGCGGAACGCTTCGGCCCGCAGATGCATTGCGTCGGCCTCGGCCTTCCCTTTCGCTCGGATGATGTCCGCTTCGGCCATACCTACTTCACGGTTGGCGGAGGCCGTACCGGCGCCCTGGACCTTTTCTGCCTCGGCGCTACCCTGCGCCTCGAGTATTCTGCGCTGGCGGTCGGCTCCGGCGAGCGTTTCAATCCTCTGCCTCTCAACCTCTGCTGGCTTTAGAACAGTAGCGACCAGTTCGCGCTCACGACGCAGGATTTCGGCGTCCTGCACCTTGATCTGCTCTTCACGCTGTATTCGCTCGATACCCACCTGCTCGGCGACCACCTGTTGCTGCATAATATTCGCCTGGATGTCGTACGATTTGTCGGCCATAGCCTGCTGCTTACGTACGGCGGAAGTATAATCTGCGCGTTTCATCTCAAGGTCGCGCTGGGCTTCGGCCTGCTTGGTTGCCGATGACGTCTCGACAAGCACGCGCTCCTGATCGGCCTGCGCTTGGGCTATGGCCGCCTCGCGCATTGCCTGGGCACGTTTGATGGCGGTATCGCGGTCGGCCTCGGCGGACGCAATATCTGCCTCGCGCTTTATGCGGGCTATGTCGGGGCGTCCCATATTCATTATGTACTCATTGCTATCGCGCACTTCCTTGATAGTGAATGACACGATTTCCAGTCCCATCTTATCCATATCATCCGCGGAGGTAGCACGCATCCGGTCCGCGACCATTTCCGGCTGCTTCACGATCTCTTCCACAGTCAGTTGGCCGACGATGCCACGCAGATGGCCTTCCATCACGAGCCTGATCAAGCCCTCGCGCTCCATATCGTTCTTCGTCAGCAACTGCTCCGCCGCCGTCCTGATCGAGTCGGGGTCACTTTGTATTTTTATCTGAGCCACCGCCTCCACATTTACTGCGACGCCCTGCCGTGTGTAAAGGTCCTGGGTAGGAGCGACATCGAATGACATCAACTCTAAAGAAAGTTGCTTGGAGCTTTGTATAAGCGGCATAACGACAGTACCACCGCCTTTGATAACACGAGGGGCGCCGCCTGTACCCAGACCATAAATAATCAGCGCCTCGTTCGGTCCCACCTTACGTACGAGTGTAACCATCCACGCCAGCCCCATTAGAATGATGAAGACCAACGCAAACACAATAAGCAGATTGTCCATCTCTTTTCTCCTTCCCGTCTATTAGTCAGACCGCTTCGATCTGATCAGTCGTAGCACCCTCAAGTAAGGTACTTACGTCCTGAACGTAGGCCAATCCCTTCTCATACCTCAGGATAACAACTTCAGCACCCTTGGCAATTGCAGTACCGTCCACGCTTCTAGCTCCAGCCGTGAACCGGCTGCCACTCTTACTGTAAACAATTTCTCCAACGCCGCCCTCACGGATAGAGCTAACAACTCGAGCCGGCGTGCCGGGTTTACTGTAATCGGCGGTCGTCATTGGCTTGCTCATCATCGGCCACAGTACGCGGGCTAGCAACACGAACATTATGCCACCTCCGACCAAACCACTGGCAAGGGCAAGTCCGCCTGCAACGTAGCCGTTCCATCCCATTGACTGCCGGAATATATATCCCGCGCCCCCGAACCAAGTCAGGAATGCCATTACCGTAGGCATGTTGAGAATGCCAGGACCATCATGCAACCCGTGATCACTATGAACACCTTCATGGCTGCCAATCTGCACATGGTGGCTGCCGATGTGAATATCCACGTCGTGGCTACCACCACCAAAGTGCTGTCCATGCCCTCCACCGCCGCCCGCGAAGCCTAGCAAAAGCGACGCCATTGTGAAAACAAGCCCGAAGAGGAAAACAAACATAAACAGGTTCGATAGCCAATCGGAACCGGAAAACATCGCCATCACATCCTTTACTTACAGGCCAAACAAATCACAATTAGTCCGGCCATATAACAATATACGCGGCCCATTTGCCAGAGTTACATTAATCCTGATCGCATGTCATACTAACGAACTGCTGGTGATAGGCAACGCAAAAAGGAAGCTGCTATAGCAGCTCCGCCATTCATCTCCGACAGCATAAGATTCAAATATGAAATGCATTCAAATACCTGTGCGACCTTGATCGGATTTCGCACAGGCATATTATACCAGATCAACTAGCAGGTAGTTGGCAGACTGTGTTGACACAGCGCAAGAGGAAGCGAGGTATTATTAGAAGATTCCTGGTATGTTGAGGCCACCTGTTATCGCGCCCATCTTCTCCTGAGCCAGATTTTGCGCTTTATTCAGCGCCTCATTGTACGCTGCTAGCAGCATATCCTGAAGCATCTCGACGTCGTCTGGGCTGACTGCGTCGGGGTCGAGTGTCACCGCCTTGACCTCGTGGTGACCGTTCATTTCGATTGTAACCGCGCCGCCTCCCGCAGTGGCAGTGACTGTCTCATCTGCGAGGTCTTCCTGAGCCTTCTCCATTTTGCTCTGCATTTGCTGAAGTTGTTTCATCATACGCTGGTCCATTGGGTTAGTTCTCCTTCTTGGGGATGTCGGTTACGTCATCAAACTTATCAATACCAAATATGTTCATAGCCGCGCGGCCCCGGGTGGTGTTATATGGAGAGGGCCTCTCGGCGGTCGCGTTGCTCTTGCCAGGCTTGCTCGGAACATCTGATGCTGTACTCTCTTTGCCGCGCGCATCGGTGTCATCACGCTCCGATTCGGCAAACGTAATACTTTCGAGCCTGCACGGATGGCCCAGCACCCACGCCAGGGACTGCTCAATCAAGTCACGTTGTTTCTCCATGCGACTTCGCGTGACATGAATGGGATCGCGGAAGCTGATAGTGCAAACATTTCCCACTACGGTAAAGGGTCTGGTGAGGCTAGGGTCCCGGAAAACGGAAGCCATAGCGGGACTGCGCGCCTTTATATGGTCCACGAGATTGGGCCACAATTTCTTCAGTCGTCCCAATTCGTCGATCGGTTCGTCTGCCGCTTCGAGAGAGGGTGAAGGCTCGATGGCAACTTCATCCTCAACAGGCTTGTCTGGAAGGCTGCTTGTTCCCTTCTCAGCGAACTCGGCAGGGGTTTGTCTGGGCTGTTCAACATGAGCAGGACCTTTATCGCTATGAGATGTGGAGCCATTCCTCGCCGCCATCGCCCCAAAGTCAGCATGTATGGGAGGAGGGAGAGATGGCCCAACTGTCGGTGTTGCCGCATTTCGTTCCGTTGTCCGGTTTTTCGGCAGCGCCGCCACCTGCTCGGTGCGTGCGACGATTTCGGCGCTGCGGTCCTTCGGTTCAGATTGGGCTGCTGTTTGCTCAGGCTTCAGCGTTGCCTGCACCAGGGCCATCTCAAGCGGAAGCTGGCGGTAACTCGTTGAGCGCAAACTCGAGTCTACATCGGCGAAGAGATGTACCCAGCGTAGAAGGGTGTCAATATCAACCCCCGCAGCCTGTGCCGTCATTCGAGTTCTCATCTCCTCGGTGGCATCTAACAAAATGCCTTCGCCTGATGAACTCGCCGCGCCTGTTTTTACTAGCATCAGTCCTCGCAGATGCTCTACTAGCTGGCGGTTGAACTGTCGCAAGTCGAGTCCATCGTCTAGTATGCGGTTGATCTGCCGCAAGCCGGTGGCAAGGTCTCCTGTCGTGAGCGTGTCGACAAACTGTGCGACCTCCTCGCTCCCCGACGCGCCGAGCATATCCTGCACTGCACGGAGGGTTATCCCCTCGTCGGAATAAACACGCAACTGGTCCAGCAAAGAGAGTGCATCACGCAACGAGCCTGTCGCTTGCCGCGCCACCAGTTCGAGTGCGGCTGTCTCGGCCTCGATCCCTTCCTGCTCGCAGACAAATTGAAGGCGGGCCAGCATCGCACTAAGTGGGATACGGCGGAAGTCGAACCTCTGGCAGCGAGAGGCTACCGTGGCGGGGACTTTATGTACCTCGGTGGTGGCGAGTATGAAAGAAGTGTGAGGGGGAGGCTCCTCCAACGTTTTGAGCAGGGCGTTGAAGGCAGAGACGCTCAACATATGCACTTCGTCGATGATGTAGAACTTCGTGTTCCACACCGACGGGGCGAAATTGGCTCGCTCTATCACCTCACGGATATTGTCAACGCCTGTGTTTGAGGCAGCGTCGATCTCGATAAGGTCGGTGGCTATGTCGCGCCCGACGGCAATGCAATTTTCGCATTTGTTGCACGGCTTTTCACCCTCTTCCGCAAGGCAATTGGCAGCTTTGGCGAGCAGCCTGGCCGCGCTTGTCTTGCCAACACCTCTAGGCCCCGTGAAAAGGTAGGCATGGGAGATGCGCCCAGTGGCGATGGCATTCCTGAGCGTGCGAACTACCGGCTCCTGGCCGACAAGCTCATCAAACGAGGGGGACCTGTATTTACGATAAAGGGATGTGGAGGCTGCCATAATATCCTTGCGTGGGCCATGCGTAAATTCAAATTGCTGGACGCGCGGATATTATACTCTAAGAAAAGGGCAGGCACAAACGCATGCACACGTAGACCAGGGATTGATTATATCACTCTAATTCGTAATTCAAAGCAATAAGAATCTCTGCGCTCTCTGCGTCTCTGCGGTGAACCCGTAATTCGTAATTCCGTTAGGCGGCATCGTCAGCCCCAGGTTCAACATAGCCACGTCCTCGTTCCTCTTCTTCCTCCAGATTCGCCGCGCTACCCGCCCTGTTGAGTGGTCGGGTCGTATAATACTTGGCTTCGGGGTGATGGACAACGAGCGCCGCCGTCGACTGCTCCGGCACCAACACAAAGCCTTCGGTGAGGCGCACGCCTATTGCCTTGTCTGATGGCAATACTTGAAGGAGCTTAACCTGCTCCTCTGGATCGGGGCATGCTGGGTAGCCCCAGGAATATCTACGTCCACGCGCCTCAGGCAGCCCCAACTCGCGCTTGACTAGGCCGTGCGTCCATTCAGCCAGGGCCTCAGCGAGCGATACACTGAGGCCGTATATATAATAGCCTTCTGAATAATCCCCCGCCTTTTGCATCTTCTCGAATACCTCACTTGCGCGGTCCCCCATCGTTACAACCTGAAGCGGCACAACATCCATGCGCCCTGCATCGACTGATGCAAAGTAATCGGCAAGGCAAAGATGCTCACGGTCGGGCTGTCTTGGGAAAGTGAAGCGTATACGAGGTGAGCGGTCTTGCGGATCATACACGATGAGATCATTCCCCTCTGACTGGCAGGGGAAGTAGCCGTATATCACCTTGGGAGTCAGAATCTGCGATCCTCTCATCTCGGACTGCATGCGTTTCAGGCG
>JBDSDS010000017.1:0-5538 GCA_039920445.1 Chloroflexia bacterium | reverse complement strand
CCGGTGAGCATCGCGTTGGCGGCGGTAGTGCGGCTGCTCATGTCCATCACATATACCCCGCGCACCCTTGCGCCCGCTTTCTCGGCCAGACGTGTAAGACGCTGCGTAAGCTCCTCATCATCCAGTGGGCGAAACTTGTAGAAGATCGGCATCAGCAGAACCGGAGCAAGCTGGGCAAGCGCCACCATGAAAAGCCACGCCAACCCTGCCATTATCGCCCACCACCATTCCGGGAAAGTCCTTAGCAGCCAGTAAAGCAACTCTATACCGGCCAACCCGAAAAAAGCCGCCAGCGCAAGACTCTTTACATTGTCCAGCGCCCACCCGCCTACGTTCTGCGTCGACAGGCCATACTTGTGCGGAAGCAGATAGCTCGAATAGTAGTCAAGGGGCAACGACAGCAGGGTATAACCCGCCCCAAGCGCGACACCATATAGCGCCACGACCGCCCAGGGATCGTTCCAAACCCCTTCCGCCCAACTCCGCACCCCAACCGACCATCCTGCCGCCAGCAACAGCAAAGCCAGGCCCAACGTAAACGCTAGTTCAAGGAAAAAGAGACGCCTCCGAACCCACGCATACTCCACGGCAAGCGCCTGCCGCTGGGGGTCAATCTCAGTTGGCGCGCTGTCCGGAGACTCTAACTCTATAGGCTGGCTCAATGTCATTACAAGTAATACGAACGAGTGGCTTTATGCGTTCCATACACGGCAAACCAGAACGCATCTCAAAGAAAGAGAACCCACTATCCTTTGTCATTCTTCACTTCGTTCAGAATCTCGTCGTATACCTGGATGTTAGGGAGTGTTCTACATTAAGCAGAATCTCGTTATACAAGATCCTTGACTTCGTTCAGAATGACAAAGGATAGTGAGGTTTCCATAGATGCAAGCGATTTAAGTTCACCCGTCAGCTAGGTAGTCGCAGTACTTTGGGACTCTCGCAGGGCAGTGGCCACATGCCATTCAACCTCGCCTGCTTTCCGCCAATCAGCCACCCATGCCCGCTGCACTATATACGGGTAATTTCCCTCGCCGATTTTGCCGGGCGCGATAGCCACCGCCCCCCTCGAGTACCATTCGACCATGCCCTCGACCGCCTCTCCACTTTCCAATTTGAGGGCGACCCCGCTCGAACTTTGCAGGCTCTCTTCCAATAGGCGCGTGAGCAGCTTGCGATATGCCTCGCGCCTGCCTGTCAACTCACCCAAGTCCACGCCGAAATACTGGGCAAGCTTCTCCAACACAGCCTCATCTTCCCCAACCCGTCGGTGCTTCACCTCGATAAAGTGTATCTCTCCCGCAGGCACGCCACTTCCCTCGGCTATCTCCCACGGAGTAGCCCCACCCTTCACGGTCCTCAGATATTTAATGTAGTCGCTCAAGCTCATAGTACGAGTGGTCAGTGGTCGGTGGTCGGACGTCACGCAGCACGTTTAATTCGTAATTCGTAATTTCCCCTCAAGCTCCCCGATCTTTATCCATCCTATCCTCTTCAGGAGTGTCGGGCGTGCCAGGACGGTCTGAGTCGATACCTCGCTCTAGGGGTTGATGGTGGTCATCCCTGGCATGGACATGATCGTGGGTGGGTCGGCTCTGCGTATCTTCAGTCTCAGCCTGCTTCGGTCGCTCTATCACTTACCCCTCCTCGCCGGCCGGTAGCCGCCGGTAATATGCTATCGACAGCTTACGCAACACCACATCCTCATCATCTTGTTTGCCCGTAATTTTAACCGTAATAGTGTAGGCCGTAAAATCGCTGATGACACCTGTGAACGTCTCACCGTTAAACAGCTTGAAGAGAAACGCCGCGCCTGCCTCTTTTTGCTCTTGCAAGTATAAAGCCTCGCGGTCCTCTTTGGCTTCCGGCCATTGCCCATATCGTACCTTTGTGCCGGGCGCGACCTCATCCGCCATCCCCCGTAGCTTCTTTATCCACTCCTTGGCCTCGGCCCTCTTGAGGGTGGAGAGACGCTTGCCGACCCTCTCCTCCAACTGTGTGTCGTCTATCTGCAATCTCACAGCAAGATGCACCAGCTCTTGAAGTTGGCCCTCTGTGATGGGAGAGGCCGATGCAGAGGCTGCTTTAGGCCCTCGTTGGGGTCTCTGGTCACCTGAACC
Organism: Chloroflexia bacterium; assembly: GCA_039920445.1. GTDB lineage: Bacteria > Chloroflexota > Chloroflexia > QHBQ01 > JADMIH01 > JADMIH01. The sequence goes on along the minus strand of JBDSDS010000017.1, from coordinate 3,418 downwards.
TGTCGCACCTAATTTGGGTTGGTTTGCTTTCTCCATCGTGACATTATCTGTAATAATCTCATCCCTAGAGCGCGCTGCCACAGGTGCTTGTCGCTCGGCGGCTGCATGCGGGGTAGCCACATCCCGCGACACAGGCGCATTACCTGGCGCGCTTGTTGAGGAAGTTACCGGAGAAGCCGAAGAAGGTTGTATAGTGCCAGGTGGTGGGATAAGTTCCTCAATGCCGACCCACAGAGCCTTCGCTAACGTCTTTGCGTGGGCCAGACTGATACTCTGCTGTCCCTCTTCATATTCCGCCAGCACTTTGGTCGATATACCGGAGCGTCCCGCCAACTGCCCAAGTGTGAACCCTTTTTTCTCACGTATGCTACGAAGCATGCTCATAACGTTCTCCTGCCCCCAGCAGCACTTTTATTTCTTATACCCTTAATTAACTTGGCGATTTCTTGGTGTCTTGGCGGTTCCGTAATCACGTTTCTCGCTTCACGCTTCCCATCGCCTGCTGTAGCGCCTGCATCTCCTCGTCCGACAATGAAAGGTGCGAGGCCCCGGCCTTGATCGGTTTCGCGTAGAATCTGGTGGCCGTTCGCCCATGCAAACTACTTATAATAACCCCGTCTCTGTTCTTGTCGAGGAGAGCCAGCGCAAAGCTTTGATCTCCTCCCGCCTCCTGAAACGGGTTATATCGTACTAATCCTATATATTGCACACTTCGGGCCACACCCTTTTCCAGCGACCCGACCACCTCATGAAGACCATCCAACCTGTCGCGCATCGACTCTATACTCGTGCCTTGGCCCACGACAAGCTCCGCCAGCGATTTCTCCGCAGCCCCGGCTCCCGCACCACGCGTCAACGCACGGAACTGCCTTTCCACCCTCCCCAGCCGCACCGTTTGCACGATCAGCAAAATCCCCACGAGCAGGCTCAACCCCAGCGCCGCCCACGCAACCGACTCTTCAAGTCTCATAGCGCAACCCCCGGCCAAGCCCATATATAGTAGCCAATTCTATCCACAATGCACCCTGGTGTCAATGCTGTTAGTTCCATAAGGGCGAATCTATGTGTTCGTTCTGCCTGCTAACCTGTGTGCTTGATGCATAGGTCCACCCCAACTCTGAACATTTTCCATCTCAAGACCTATTGACAAGGTCACGTTTTGCTGCTACACTAGCGCCGAAGCCCGAAATTTAGGAAAGGAGCAGAGCACATGGCAAGTGTTGTAACCAACATCCATAATGGTCTCCCGGTTTTCGGGGGGAGTGTGCCTGTTCGTAAGTAGCCGTTTCAGTCTCGTAGTAGACTCCGGCCGTAGGCGCTCTCTTCTGCGCCAACGGCTTTTTTGTTACATAATCTCCGTCTTTTAGATAGGCAGGGAATAAGCCGTGGCAGCCGTGGTGGCCCCACGGCTTTTTGTTATCCAAAATTACAGGACAAACCAACCAGGCTTTCTTAAGGAGAAATGCAGTGACGAGCAACAACTCGGACTACGAAGAAGATTACGAACAAGACTACAGCGCATACGTCAAACAGCGACAGCAAGCGATACCCAACCGCAAACTAAAGCGCACAGGCTCCCAACTGAGAGCGCAAATAGCACAGAGAGACGAAGCGGGCCCCAAATACCAGGAAGTCGGCACAGGCTCGAATATCCGCAGGCCCATACCGAATGGTAAGGAAACCTTTTTCTCACTTGCCGAGGACAATCGCGCTAAGAGCAGCTTCGACCCAACCATCGCCTCGCTATCGACCGGAAAGAACCATGTCTCGAAACACGAGCGCGAATGGATACTTAACTACCTCGGCAACTTCTATGAGGAGCAACTCATTACCGACGTGCTCAGGCGCGTGAAGGGAGGCAAAGAGGCGACAGTATACTGTTGCACCGGGCACCCTTCTACCGGTATGGAGCTTATCGCGGGCAAGGTATATCATGAGCGAGAGTTCCGCAGTCTGAAGAACGATAGCCAGTACAGGCAGGGTCGCACTATCCTCGACCTGGAAGGCAAAAGCGTACTCGGCAGGCGGGAAGCGCGAGCCATGTATCGCAAGACCGGCTTTGGCAAGGAGTTGCTACACACTGGTTGGCTGGCGAGCGAGTTCGGCACTATGACCAAACTGTACGAGCTGGGGGCAGACGTGCCGAAGCCTGTCTCTCAGAACGACAACGCGATCCTGATGGAATACGTAGGCGACGAGACAGCAGCCGCCCCCGCCCTCAACCATGTCACACTCCAACGCGAAGAGGCCCAACCTCTCTTCGACAAGATAATCCGCAACATCGGCCTGATGCTCGCCAACGACGTAATCCACGGCGACCTCTCAGCCTACAACATCCTCTACTGGGAGGGGCAGGTCAAGATAATAGACTTCCCCCAGGCGGTCAACCCCTACAAAAACCCCGATGCCTACATCCTCCTGGAGCGCGATGTGACGCGCATATGCCAGTACTTCGGTCGCTACGGCGTGCAGTCAGAATCAACATCGCTCACCCGCGAAATCTGGGCGCAGAACATCCCGACTTAGGGTCTATATATCTGCGTAAAGCAGGAGGCACAAGTGACATCTCAACACTCTACCCGGCGGCTTGCGATTGTGACGGGCGCGAGCCGCCGCAGAGGTATTGGAGCCGCAATCTGTCTGGCGCTCGCACGATCGGGTATCGATCTCTTTTTCACTCACTGGAGTCCTTATGACCACAAAATGGCATGGGGAGCGGAGGAGGATACTACTGCCCACTTGCAGAAGCAGGTGAGGGCGATGGGCGTACTTTGTGAGCACATGATGGTTGATCTTGGTACAGTAGACGCACCGCAACGTATCATGCAGACAGTTGAAGAATCTATGGGTCGCGCTTCGATACTGGTAAACAACGCCACCCATGACGATACGGATGCCCCTTTTGACCAACTCGCTGCGCCAACCTTGGATGCCTATTACGCAGTAAACATGCGAGGGACGATTCTGTTGAGTGTAGAGTTTGCTCGTCGTTTCTCAGGGTCGTCGGGTGGGCGCATCATCAATCTCACCTCCGGCCAGGGGCGTGGGCCTATGCCGGGAAAGTTGGCGTACGTTGCCACGAAGGGATCTATAGATGCATTCACCGTCACGCTGGCTGCTGAAGTCGCGCCGCTAGGTATCACGGTCAACGCTGTTGATCCTGGTCCAACCGACACAGGGTGGATGAGCGATGAGGTAAAACAAGCGATCTTACCGCGCTTTCCGATGGGGCGTGTTGGCCAGCCGGAAGATGCGGCGCGTCTTATTGCCTTTTTGGCAAGCGAAGACGCAGGGTGGGTTACCGGGCAGATTATTCGCTCGACGGGCGGATTTCAATAACGAAATTGCAAAGATACTCCAGCATAAGCATTCCGCCTCCCTACCGATCTATCTCGCAGGGAAATGCGCTACACTAGGA
>JBDSDS010000016.1:0-11381 GCA_039920445.1 Chloroflexia bacterium | reverse complement strand
ACCAAGCGAGCCTTGATCGGCGCACCGATCAGCAACGAGTTAGCGATGCACGAGCGTCTTACGAAAGTAAAGGCGCTTGCCATCTTCTCCTCGGATCCGTTGTCTTCTGTTGCCTATGCCACCGAGGAGATATTGCGCGTTTTGATTCTCGCGGCTGCCACGGGTGCGCTGTCGATTATGATGCCTATCGGTTTTGCTATAATGCTGCTTCTGGCTATTGTAGCCACCTCGTACAGACAGACTATTGCAGCGTACCCACGGGGCGGCGGGTCATACATCGTCGCCAAAGACAACCTGGGGACCCTACCCGGTCTCGCGGCGGGCGCATCTATCTTGATTGACTACACGATGACGGTGGCGGTCAGCGTGTCGGCGGGGATCGCGGCTGTCTATTCTCTCTTTCCAATGTTCCGGGAGTTCAGGGTTGAACTCTGCCTGGGCGTTATCGTACTCGTCACTATTGCCAACCTGCGGGGCGTACGTGAGGCGGGTAATATCTTTTCTGTGCCTACTTATATTTTCGTGCTCGGCATTATGGGGCTTATCGCAGTCGGCGTAGCCAGGCTCTTTTTGGGTATCGGAGACATACCTGTCTATGAACGTCCCGAAGAAACCCTGCAGACCGGGGCTGAGGCCCTGACCCTCTTCCTGATCTTGAGGGCATTCACTCAAGGTTGTACCGCGCTCACCGGCGTGGAAGCGATCTCGGACGGTGTGCCTGCATTCAAGCCGCCGGAGGCGCCCAACGCCCGTGCTACCCTGGCCTGGATGGCTGTGCTGGCGATTAGCATGTTCGGGGGCATAACTCTGCTTGCAGATCGGTTAGGCATCGTGCCGAGCGAGCGTGAGACGGTGCTATCACAGATAGGGCGCACCATCTTCCCTGAGTTCGGGGGCGCTAATCCGCTCTGGTTCGTATTGCAAATTGCCACGGCGTTGATCCTTGTGCTGGCGGCAAACACTGCATTCGCCGACTTTCCGCGACTTTCGTATTTCCTGGCGCGCGACCGCTTCCTGCCCCACCAGTATGCTTTCAAAGGCGACCGTCTTGCCTTCTCATGGGGCATCATCACGCTGGCGATTGTAGCGTGCGTACTTATTATCGTGTTCAACGGCGATACGACAACGCTTATTCCGCTGTATACCGTTGGTGTGTTCAACTCGTTCACTCTGTCGCAGGCAGGCATGGTGGTGCGATGGTGGCGCACAAAGACGCCGGGGTGGCAGCGCAACTTGATCATCAACGGGCTTGGCGCGCTGGCTACCTTCCTCGTGTTGATTGTGTCAGCCGTTACCAAATTCACCTCCGGCGCCTGGATCGTGCTTGTGCTGATACCTGTAATGATCGTCATGTTCCTGGCTATCAACAGGCACTACAAGCGCATAGCTAGCGAAGTAGCAGAGACGGTGCCGATGTCCAGGGCATCGTACCGGCACACCTTCATCGTGCCGGTATCGAGCCTCAATCAGGTTGCCCTAAACGCGCTGGCATATGCGAGGTCGTTGAGCGCGAACGTCGTAGCAGTACACATAGTCGAAGGGGAAGACCTGGAGGAAACAGAACGGTTCCATGCAGAATGGCAGCGCCTCATAGATGATAAAGAGATATCGCTGGCGATAATAGAGTCGCCCTACAGGTCGCTTATTGGGCCGTTGCTCTCCTACATAGATGCGCTCGACCAACAGTCCCCTGACGATACACTAACGATAGTATTGCCCGAACTGCTGCCCGCAAAGCCTTGGGAATACCTGTTGCATAACCAGAATGCATTTCGGCTCAGGGCGGCTTTGCTCTTCAGGCCCAACACAGTAGTATCGGATATGCCGTACCTGCTCGGTAGAGGACGCACGGCCTCTGCTGGAAGTGGTGGGCTGGCCTTGCTGGGCCGGTTCCCCTGGGTTCCCCTTTTAGTTCTGCTGTCTGTGCTCTTCCTAATCTACCAGTTCGTATTTTGATCGAGCAAGCATGTGCGTCTGTAACTTCACGAGGTGGTAATTGGTGAAACAGTTCGCCGCTTTGCCTTTCCGACCCGACCCCAGGCCGGCGTGGTACAACCGCCTCCGTTATCTGGCGGCAGCGCTGGGGGTAACAGTAGCAACAGGAGTTCTCTGGCTTGCCCAGCCTGTCTTGAGCTTGGGAAGCGTTTACCTGATTTACCTCGTAATTGTGGTTGCGGTGGCCGTTGGCTGGGGCTTGCGGCAGGGTGTTCTCGCATCGGGCCTGGCTTTTCTTTGTGCTAACTACTTCTTCCATCCGCCCGTCTTCACCTTTGATATTGCCCAGCCGCAAGATGTGCTGGCGCTGGTGATATTCCTGGGCATAGCTACCCTAACCAGCCAGTTAGTAGCGAGCCTGCAGCGTGAGGCTCAGGAGGCGCGCCGGAGCCAGCAAGTCACGGCGACGCTCTATGAACTGAGCCAAACGATCAACCGGCAGCACAACCTGGCCTCTTTGCTACAGGAGGTCACTGTCCAACTCTGCAATGTGCTTAATCTGGAATCCATCATCATTTCTATAGTCGATCCCGGTGGTCTAGGGCGGGTGACTACCCACAGTGGCAGCAGCCCCCTGGCCGAGAATAATGCGGATACAAATGTAGTACGCCTCCCTTTAACCGCCGGAGTCCATTCCATAGGTAATCTTCTAATGAAGCTACCGGCCGGTAGGCGCCCATTTGACCTTGAGGAGCGGCGCATCGTGGAAGCGTTCCGGGACCAACTCCAGATGGCAATAGAGCGCGCCCAGCTACAACAGACAGCTATACAAATCGAAGTGCTGCGTCGCACCGATTCTTTGCGGCTGGCTTTGCTGTCGGCAGTTGCTCACGACCTGCGGACGCCGCTCACGTCAATCAAGGCATCGGCAACGAGCCTGCTCAACATGAAGATAAACTGGTCGGAGGAAGATGAGAGTGCGTTCTTAGGAGCCATTGTTGGCGAAGCGGACCACATCAACAGCCTTGTGAGCAACTTGCTTGACTCAGCCAGGATAGAGGAAGGCCGGTTAAGCCCACATAAAGAATTGCACTCCATCAGCGATGTAATCGAGACCGTGCTTGAAAGACTCACGCCGAGGCTGAAAGGCCATCCACTTCAAACAGAAATAGAGCCTGATCTGCCGTTCATCCCAATGGATGTGGTAGAAATAGATGAGGTGATAACGAATCTTCTAGAGAACGCTATAAAGTACACACCACCAGGAACGCCTATTCATATTCGAGCTAAACAGCAAGGCGATGCTATAAAGATAGAGGTCGCAGACGAGGGTCCAGGTATACCGCCTCAGCATTTACAATACATATTTGATAGGTTCTATCGCGTTGCGAAAGGCGGGGCAGGCCCAACAGGTACGGGGCTGGGATTATCAATCGTGAAAGGGATCGTTGAGGCCCACGGGGGCGAAGTTCAAGTTTCGAATAGACTTGGGGGCGGGGCTATGTTCAGCTTTACTTTGCCTCTGCAAACGTCTAATAGAAGCGAGCAACCAACAGCAGTCGAACGAGTAAACGGGGCGTCCGTCCCGTCATAGAAAAGGAGCATCTCAAATGGCACAACAACCCTTTGTACTGGTGGTCGAAGATGACGACCAGTTACGCAGCATCATTGCACGCAACCTGAAGGCGTCCGGTTACTTCGTGTTGCAGGCCGCGAACTTCAGTGAGGCTGTGGACCGCATAGACATCAAACCTAATTTGATGATACTGGATATCAACCTGCCTGACGCTACCGGGTGGGACGTAGCAAAGTGGTTGGCGTCGTTTACCTCCCCGGTGCCAATCATAGTTATATCGGGAGCAACGCCTGATCCTAAGCAGTTGGAGCATATAGAGCCGAAAGCATTTCTAGCCAAGCCGTTTGCTATCGAAGAATTGCTGGAACTCGTGCAGCAACACGTTCCAAGCAAGTAATACTCCGACCTTCATATTGGTGGGTGTGTCCGTTATGGAGAGGGTTGTTCCCATCTCAGAGCGCGTTCCACTGCCCGGACCCAGCCGTTATAGAGTCTGTCACGAGTGGCCTGGTCCATCGACGGAGTGAATATGCGGCCAACCGCCCAGTTTTGGGCGATCTCCTCCTCGCTTTGCCAGTAGCCAACGGCAAGGCCCGCCAGGTATGCCGCTCCCAGGGCTGTGGTCTCGGTTACGATGGGTCGGACAACCGGGACACCTATAATATCGGCCTGGAATTGCATGAGAAAATTGTTGGCTACCATGCCGCCGTCAACCCGCAATTCATTCAGGGCTGTGCCGCTGTCCGCAACCATCGCCTCGAGGAGATCACGGGTCTGGTAGGCGACCGATTCGAGCGTGGCGCGTACTATCTCGGCCCGCCCGCTACCTCGCGTCAGCCCCAGGATGGCCCCACGGGCATAAGGGTCCCAGTAGGGCGCGCCCATCCCGGCGAAAGCGGGCACGAAATAGACCCCACCACTACTTTCCACGGAGAGGGCCATCTCTTCGGTTTGGGCTGCGTTGTCTATTATCTGCAGGCTGTCACGAAGGTATTGCACCGCCGCGCCCGCGCTGAATACCGACCCCTCCAGGCAATAGACGACTTTGCCGCCCACGCCCCAACCGATAGTGGTCAGGAGGTTCTGCTTGCTTAGTGCAGGCGCATTCCCCGTGTTCATGAGCATGAAGCAACCTGTTCCGTAGGTGTTCTTTGCCATGCCGGGGGTATAACACGCCTGGCCGAAGGTCGCAGCCTGCTGGTCGCCCGCTGCCCCGGCGATTGGGATTTTACTGCCTAAGAAACTCTCCGATGTGTATCCAAAGAGGTGGCTGCTGGGATATACAGGCGGCAGCATAGAGGCAGGTATATCCAACTCCGCAAGGATTTCTTCATCCCACTGTAGATCGTTTATGTTGAAGAGCATCGTGCGGCTGGCGTTTGAGTAGTCGGTCGCGTAGATGTTTCCTTCGCTCATCCGCCACATGAGATAGGTATCTACCGTACCGAAGAGGAGGTCACCTGCTACTGCTTTTTGGGCAGCGCCCGGCACGTTGTCCAGTATCCACTTCAGTTTGGTGCCACTGAAGTAGGGGTCTATCACCAGCCCGGTCTTTTGCTGGATTTTGCTGCTCCAGCCTATCTCCTTGAGGCTGTCGCACAGTTCCGCCGTGCGGCGGTCCTGCCACACGATGGCGTTACAGATAGGCTTTCCGGTATTCCGATCCCACGCGAGGGTGGTCTCGCGCTGGTTGGTGATGCCTATCACTGCTATGTTCGTGGCCGTCAGGCCGGTATCGTACAGTACGCTCCGTGCGACTTCTGCCTGGCTGCTCCATATCTCTTCGGGGTCGTGCTCAACCCAACCCGGCTGCGGGTATATCTGCTTGAACTCGCGGCTGCTCTGTCCTAGTATGCTACCCTCATGGTCGAAGATGATGGCGCGCGAGCTTGTCGTGCCCTGGTCGAGCGCGAGGATGTATTGTTTTGTTGGGTTACTGCTGCTGGATGTCATAGTGTGAATGTTTAGTTCTTATCCGATACCTCATCAGTATAGTCCAGACCCGCCTTCTCAAGCGCGACATCGAGTGTATCATAGCGTGCAATCTGCGCGACTCGTCCTCCGTCTATGCGGAAATGGGAAGCAAAATCTGCTTCGCTGGTCGGTTCACCTGTTTCGGCAGAATGCCATACGCCATGTTGCTCTACCACGACTACATCCCCATGTGCGAATAGGCGGAGCGTTTTGAAGGTCAAACCGGAGCGTAAGAGCCACTCCCGCACTAACTGGTGACCATGACCCGATCCGCGAGGGCCGGTCACCTCAATATTGGGGTCCGATAGTTCTAGCAGGCGCGCAAAATCACGATGGTTCGCAGCATCCTGCCACGCCAGTACGATCTCGATAAGGTTTTCTTGCTGCATCTCAGGTTTGTCCTTGTTCGTTGTCCAGCAAGTTGGAATACTGTTCGGCTACAAGTGTGCAGTATCGCTCCACCTGACACGTAGTTTCCGCTTCGCTCCAACCAAGTTCTTCGGCCATGAGCGCGGCGACCTGGGGAGCCGCTTCTATTCCATGCGACCAGTCTTCCAGGCTGATTCGCAGCCGCCTCTCAAGCACATCCGCCAGTTCTATCGCCATCTCATAGCGGCAGCCGTAGACGATCTCGGCCATGATATAAGGCAGGTCTGGTACGATTCGGGTGGTGAGATGAGGGTCTTGCCTTATGAGATCAAGGATGGTCTGGCTGTTTGCGCCGTAAGTTGCCAGGCGGCGTACTGTGTCAGGTTGTAATTGCAAGGTCGGCGCGGCTTCGAGCAATTGGGCATGAGCAGTTTGCCAGTCTTCTGATCCTGATAAGGGCAGGCGCTCTGTCGCATGGCTAACACGCTTGCCGTTTTGCCTGTCTATATGATCGAGCGTGTCCTGGGCCATGCGGCGGTAGGTGGTCAGCTTGCCGCCGACGATAGTCACCATACCGCCTGGGCCATCTAACACGGCGTGTGTACGTGATAGCTTCGAGGATGCTCTTGCGCTTTTGCTTGAGCTTATGAGTGGCCTGTAGCCTGCCCAGGCGCTGATGATATCGTTCTCTTGTAACTTGCAGCGCATGTAGCGGTTTACGTGGCGCAGGAGATAGGCTACGTCGTCTACAGCCGCAACGGGATGATCGATGTCGCCTCCTTCGGTATCGGTGGTGCCTATCGTGACGCGTGACCCCCAGGGCACGAGGAAGAGCAGCCGCCCATCATCTGTTTCGGGCAGCACCACGGCGTGCTTACCCAGCTTGAGAGCCTCGCGCGGTACAGTAAGGTGAGTACCCCTGGAAGGTTTTATCTTTATCGCGGAGGGGCCCGCCATCTCCTCGATCCGCCCGGCGAAGACCCCTCCTGCGTTGACAACGATGCCTGCCTGTATGGTGTGCATCTCGCCGCTTATGTGGTCTTCTACTATGGCGGCGGTAATTCTACCTCTCTCTTTCTTGAAGCCCTTTACTTCGGCATGGTTAGCAACCAGCGCCCCGTGTAGAGCGGCAGTTCGTATCACGGTCGCGGTCAGGCGGGAGTCGTCGGTCTGCCCATCGTAGTAGATAAAGGCGTCTTCCAGGTTGTCTGTATTGAGACAGGGTGAGATTCGCTTGACTGTCCGCTTGCTGATACGGCGGTGGCGGTTGATGCCTAGCCTGCCCGACATCAGATCGTAAGTGAAAAGTCCGACTCGGAGCAAGATGCCCAGCCCTATCCCGAATGGTGGACGGAAAGGCATGCCCATCGGCTTCTTTGCGTCTTCATAAAGAGGAAGGAGAAAGCCTATCGGCTGAACCAGGAAAGGAGCGTTTCTCATGAGCAACCCCCGCTCGACCAACGACTCTCTTATCAAGGCAAAGTCGAACTGCGAGAGATAACGTATGCCGCCGTGGACTAGCTTGGTTGACTTGCTGCTTGTGCCACTCGAAAAGTCTGCCTTTTCGACGAGTCCCACCCTGTAGCCTCGCGCCGCCGCATCAAGAGCAACCCCCGCGCCCGTGATCCCGCCACCGACGACAAGTATATCAACTCCCTGCTCGACCATTTGGTGGAGTGCGGTATTACGTTGTCGGTGGGATAGTGGTTGCATAATATGTGGTCAATCAAGCCTTAGTCGTACTTACAAACGTCTGGTCCACGAACTCTCATTTCGATTGTCAATTCCTTATTTCAGATACTGTTTGCAGGTTTGTGTTGCCTCTGCATTAACATTAGCACTTACCTTAAGGCTCATCTGCTGGAGGAATCCAACCAGGGGCGGGCTGGAAAAGCGTAACTCCATTGTGGAATACTTCGATTCCCCACAAATCTGCTCCCCAAACAGTGACCTCATGTTCACTTAGCTCTACTAATGGTACATAACCTTGCCAGTATAGAGCAACAATCTCGTAACGCGCTCCGGGAGGTATATGATAGTCTTCAGGGACAGGTTCTATGAACAAATGAAGTGGAACAGTCTGTTTGTTTTGTATTGCTAAAGTTACTACGTGCATTTTCGCCGGAGTTATCTTCTTTAAAAAGGTCCGAAAGGCATCAATCCCCTTTAAGGCTGCGACTATATGATGCTCCCAAGGATAATCCACCTTGTATATCCCTTTCTACTTTGAGCACAAGACATATAGATGAGAACCCCCGATTCTCAGATCATAATTGTCAGTCACCCCAAATATACACTAACTGCCGAGGGAGGAGAATCCCACTCGGCAGTTAGTATATGGTTATATTAACTTTGACCGCTAGTTTACGGTTTTACGGTGGAGTTATATTCCTCCAGGTTGTCGTTTGCCTTGTTGGCGGCATCGTCGAGGGCTGCTTTGGCTGTGGCGGCTTTACCTAGTATGTACTGCTCCATAGCGCCTTCCACCAACACGCGTGTGCCCGCGAAAGTACCGAAGACCGCACCCTGGGTGGCGGGACTTGCTTCGGTCGAGCGCAACTCGTCGACGGCTACCTGGAACTGCGGGTACTTGGTGAGAGCATCCTTCATCTCAGGCAGGTCGTAGGCTGCTTTGCGGGTCGGGTAGTAGCCTGTGCTTGAAGCGAAGAACGCCTGCGTTTCGGGCTGGGCTGTGAACTTGACGAACTCCCATGCGCCTGCCTGCTGCTCAGTGGTGCCTTCGTTGGTGATCCACAGGGATGCGCCACCGATGATTACTCCGCCCTTTGCGCCTGTGGGCTTCGGCAGGAACGCCACGCCGATGTCTACCTTCTTGCCTGCCTTCTCTGCCTGGCTGCTCCAGTTGCGCAGGGTTGCTATGCTCTCGAAGGCTATCGCTGCATCGCCCTTGGAGAAGTTAGCGCCGAGCGTGGTGCCGTTTGTCGTTCCGCTGTGGCGGCCCAGGCTTCGGCCAATGCCCTCGTCCTGGAGCTTCTTGAGGAAGTTGAGCCAGTTCTGCCCGGCCTCACCGTTGAAGGCGAGCCTGGTTGCACGCTCTGCTCCACGCCCGTTGTCCGGCTCAGCGTAAAGGGCTGTCTGGATAGCCGACTGCTGCTCAAGGATCCAGCCGTAAAGAGTGAAGTCGACGCCGCTGCGGATGATATTGCCGCTGGCGTCTTTCTTGACCAACTTCCTGGCTGCCTCCAGTACCTCGTCGTAGGTTGTGGGCGGCTTGTCGGGATCGAGACCTGCCTCTTTGAAGGCGTTTTTGTCGTAGTACATCACGGGCGCGGAACTATTGAACGGCATGGAATAAAGCTTGCCGTTTACCGTGTAGTAGCTCTTTACCGCAGGCTCGAAGTCGTTCACCATATCGGTGAGCTTTTCTTTGTCGATAAAGTCCTGCACAGGCAGGATGCGCTTGGTGTCGATCATCCTCTGGGTGCCGATGTCGTATATCTGCACTACGTTCGGAAGCGCCCCGCCCGCGAGACTGGTGTTCAGCTTGTTGATTGTGTCGTCATAGTTAGGCTGCTGGATTGCCTCGACGTAATACTTGGTCTGGCTGGTGTTGAACTTGTTCACCACCTGCTGTGTTATCGCGCCGTTGAAGCCGGTTAGGCCGAACCAGAACGTCAGCTTAGTCGAGCCGGGGGCTGCCGCTACTGTAGGGTAAGGCGTTGCCGTGGGTGCGGCAGTGGCTGTTACCGTTGTTGAACTGCTGACGGTGGTTATGGTCGCTGCTACGGTTGCGGCTGCCGTAGTGGGAGTTACCGCCTCTATGGTGGGTGCCATAACAGTGGGTGCCATAACGGTGGTTGGTGTGCTGCTCACGGCCGTAGGCGTATCTGCTGTTCCGCCGCAGGCTGCAAGCATCCCGGTCATCATTATCGACACGAGTAATAGAGAGATTTTCTGTCCGAACTTTCGGTTGTGTAACACTTACTTCCTCCTTGAAGATATAGGCCGTTAGAACGTCTATCCTGATAGGGCGAACCCACGTGTTCGCCCCTACATACCCTGCGTTTACGGGCCGGGGCATGAGCGAAGCGGGGGGTTAGCGTCTTTATTTGTATGTAGTCCTCCTATCTTTTGTCACACGCAGGCGCTCTAGCCCTTCAGCGCCCCCGCGGTTAGGCCGCGCACAAGCTGCCTCTGGCCGATCACCAGCAGTATCAAAGTGGGCAGCATGACGATGATGGTGCCCGCCATCTGCAAATTGTACAGCGCCACTTCGGTCGACTTGAAAGCGGTGATGCCGACCTGGGTGGTGCGCCATTCAGAACTGTCAGTCACGAGCAGCGGCCAGTAATACTGGTTGTAGGTGCTCAGGAAGGTGTAGACCGCCAGGGTGCCGAGAGCGGGCCGGGAAAGCGGGATCAGGATGGACCATAAGTAACGAGTGCGCCCGCAGCCGTCGATCACAGCCGCTTCGTATAGCTCGCGCGGGATAGTCATGAAGTACTGGCGCAGAAGGAAGATGCCGAAGCCGCTCGCCAGGAACGGCGCGATCAAGCCCTGGTAACTGTCTTTCCAGCCGAGGCTGACGACCGTGAGGTAATTCGGTACGATTGTGGCTTCCCACGGTATCATCAGCGTGCCGAGGAAGAGGAAGAAAAAGAAATTCTTGCCTGGAAAGTTCAACGTCGCCAGCGTGTAGGCCGCAAGCGAGCAGGTAATAAGCTGGCCTAGCGTCACCACCAGCGATACCACGAACGAATTGAGTATCCAGCGCCCAAAGTTGCTCTCCTGGGCGAAGGTTGTGCCGAAGACGCCCCAGTCGAGGTTATCGAGGTCAGGTATCAGGCTGGGTGCAAGCGTCGGCCCCTGGAGCGCCAGGGAGAGGGAGAAAAAGAGCGGGAAGAGCAGGATAAACGCGGCCAGAACTAACAAGAAGTAGAGGCCTGCTGTTTTGGCTCTGTCGCTCAGGGAGCGGTCAGGCTTGGCGAGGGGCGGGGCAAGGGGTTGGACGATAGCGCTCACTGGTAATGTACCCTCCTGTCAAGCAGCCTGAACTGGATCAGGCTCAATATCAGCAGAACCACGAATAGCACCACGGCAATAGACGAGGCAAACCCGTAACGGTTGTCCTTGAAGAATGCGCTGAACAGGGCAAAGACCATTACATTAGTAGAGCCGTCCGGCCCCTCGTTGGCGACAAGCACGTTGAACTGTGTAAATGCCTGAAATGCGCTGATTGTGGAGATTATGAATAAAAAGAGCAGGGTAGGCGTGAGGAGGGGGAGGGTAATCGAACGAAAGAGTTGCCAGCCGTTCGCGCCGTCTATGCGGCTGCTGTCGTATAGGTCCTGCGGTATAGCCTGTAGTCCTGCTAGGGCGATGATGAAGTTGAACCCCAGACTTGTCCAGATCGTCATGAAAGCAACAGCGGGCAGGGCGGTCGCGGGGTCGAGCAGCACACCCTCTGTCTGTAGGCCGAACAGGTCGATCACCCAACGGGTCATCTTGAGGCTGGGGTTATAGATGAGCGCCCAGATGACGCTCGCGCTGGCGACCGAGATGGCAA
>JBDSDS010000015.1:0-3097 GCA_039920445.1 Chloroflexia bacterium | reverse complement strand
GATGCTGAGGGCGCGCAACCCGGCAAAGATAGCCATGCGCCCGGCGCGTACAATGGCAGCAGCTTCTTCAATGGGGGCGATTACTTTGTAGGTGCAGCAGTCAGCCCGCTTATCGCGGCAGACTTCGGTTTTACGGAAGGGATTGCCTCGTGGAACACGGATACGCCGGACGGCACGTGGGTTGAGACGCAACTACGTGTACAGGTGGGTGAGCGGTGGACGGAATGGTACAGCATGGGTGTATGGGCGGCAAGTTGCTCCATCATGGAGCGCCATTCGGTGGGCGAGCAGGATGACTCGGATGCTGCAATTAGTACCGACACGCTGGTATTGAAGGATGGGTTAGAGGCAACGGCATTTCAGGTTAAGATGCGCCTCTTTACTACAGACCACAAAGTCTCACCTCAGGTGAGGGGTGCGACGGTCGCAATTTCGACAACGCCGGTTGTGCCTGCCGAGTTGCAGCCAGGCAACCCCAGGCTCTGGGGTAAGCGGCTCAATGTGCCCCAGTGCTCGCAGATGGTCTATCCTGATGGGGGAAATGTGTGGTGCAGCGCGGTATCGGTGTCGATGGTACTGGCTTACTGGGCGGGCGATCACGACAGTCCGTGCGAGCAACGGGTGCGCGCCACGGTAGAGGGTGTGTACGACTGGCTCTATGATGGGCATGGCAATTGGCCGTTTAATACGGCATATGCCGCTCTACACAACCTCGAAGGGTATGTGGCCCGCTTCACGTCGCTCGCTCAGGTTGAGCCGTGGATAGAGCGGGGTGTGCCGGTGATTATAAGTTACGCATGGGATAAGGGTGAGTTGGATGGGGCAGCTGTGGCTTCAAGCGACGGCCACCTGGGGGTGCTGGTAGGCTTCGACGCCGAGGGCAACCCGGTAGTGAATGATCCAGCCGCGAAGACGGACGATACGGTCCAACGCATCTACAACCGCGCTCAACTGGAGACCCTGTGGCTGCAACACTCAGGTGGGACGGTGTACATTATTAGTGATGAGCGATGAGTGGTAGGTGGTCGGTGCCACAAAGAGTAAAAACCTGATACAAGTTTGTCATTCTGAGCACAGACTCCCCCTTAGTGATCCTTCGTGGTGCTCAAAATGACAAGTTATACTTCTCGACATACCCCCAATTAAGGAGAACATATGCTGCTCAAGGACAAGAACGCCGTAATCTATGGGGCAGGAGGACACATCGGCAGTAAGGTTGCTCATGCCTTTGCGCGTGACGGGGCGAAAGTCTTCCTGGTTGGCCGCACAATGCCGGCGCTCGAAGCCCTGGCTGAGGAGATATCCGGCGTGGGAGGAACAGCCGAAGCGGCTCAAGTCGATGCCCTCGATCCACAGGCCATCGAGCAGCATCTCGATGAGATCGTAAAGAAGGCAGGCAGTATAGATGTCTCTTTCAACGCGATCTGGATCCGAGGAGACCTGCAAGGAACCCCTCTCATCCAGATGACACCCGACAACTTTACTCTCCCAGTCTTGACAGGCGTGAAAACGCACTTCCTTACAGCGACCGCTGCGGCCCGTCATATGGTGCGAAAGAAATCGGGCGTAATCCTGACCCTCTCTTCATCCGCAGCCGGACTGTCCGGGCGTGACCGCAGATACCACTTGACTGGAGGCTTCGCAACAGCGTGCGCCGCCATCGAAGCACTCTCTCGTAGCCTGGCTGGTGAGCTTGGTCAGCAGGGAATCCGCGTCGTCTGCTTGCGACCCGATGCCCTTCCAGAGACATGGGCCGCGGAACATAGCGCAGGCGGCAGTGATATCAGGACCTACATGGAAGACGGCACTGTACTTGGACGTCTCCCAACACTGGACGAGGTTGCCAATGCAGCGGTCTTTATGGCCTCTGATCGGGCCAGCGCACTAACCGGAACCATCGCTAACCTGACCTGCGGCTCAATAATGGACTAAACCTAAGTTTCATTTTGTACAAAGTCGAACTCAGACCGGAATCACACCAGGCTACATCTCAGGTGATGCTGATTCGGGGGCTGCTATCTGGTGAGGGGATGAAGAGGTAGTAGCAGCCTTGCGGGGCACGCGGTATATCCTGCGGCCCGTTGCCTCATCATATTCGGGAAGGCGCTCGCCGTAGGGGAGGTTTGCTTCGGAGAGCCTTGCGTTTGAGCCGGGCCTGCGGCGGTAGAGGAACATGGTCCAGGCGAAGGCTATCGTCAGGAGGGCCACCACCTGAGGGGCGCGAAGGCCGCCGACCAGGGCGCTGTCAACCCTTATCTGCTCGATGGCGATGCGACCTACTGAGTAGAAGATGAGGTATATCCAGAGTAAGTCGCCTTCGAGCAGGCGAAAACGTCTTTGCCTGCCGAGCCACATGAGCAGGCCGAAGTTGAGCAGATCCCACACCATCTCATAGGCGAAGGTGGGGTGGAAGCGGACATCGGCTCCGAACTCCTGCCCGGCTACCTCACGTTGACGTTGTAGGCTGATTGGTATGCCCCAGGGAAGGGTGGTGGGGGTGCCGAACGCTTCCTGGTTGAAGAAGTTGCCCCAGCGCCCTACTGCCTGGGCGATTGCGAGGCCGGGCACGATAATGTCGCCCCACTTGAGGAAGCGTATACTGTAGCCCCGGCAGTAAAGCCACACCGCCAGCGCACCGCCTACGACCGCCCCCTGGATGCTGAGGCCGCCCTCCCAGATCGCAAAGACCCGGAACTGCCACGGAAGTTGCGCGCCGAAGGCGAGTAGAGGCTCTTGTGAGAGGTTGCCCAGACTTGGCAGCACCCAGCCGAGCCGCGCGCCGATAATGCCCGCGATGAGCACCCAGGGGAATAGCTGCCATACATGGTCAGGGTCCTCTTTGCGCCTTTTAGCCTCCCTTATAGAGAGGTAAGAAGCCAGGAACACCCCCAGCATTATCATGATACCGTACCAGTGTACGACTATGTCGCCTATTCTAAAGGCTTCTCTCTCCGGCAAGTTGGTTTCCTCCTGGGTGTGTGAAACGTGAAACGTGATTTATTTGAGGGGATTACTCGGTTGTTATGTTATATTCTGCTGTTTCTTCCTTTAGGACGCGGCCTCTTTGATTTGGGGCCATAATTAATAGAAGGCGGAT
>JBDSDS010000014.1:0-4105 GCA_039920445.1 Chloroflexia bacterium | reverse complement strand
TGTTGAGTGGCGATATTGGCGAAACGGTCAGCAAACTCCTCGAAGAACGAGCGCCGGTCTACTCTTTTGTAGCGCTACAGGTCGATACCACCGGCCGGACTCCTGAGCAGGTGGCTGAAGCGGTATTCGTGCAGTACAACGAGGTTGTCCCGGCCAGGCTGAAGGCAGGGGCTGTATGAGAGTGGTCGCAGAAGAGATTGATGCTTCGAGTCTGGAGGTGAGAACGCCGGATGGCGGCTATTCAATTCTCCTGGGCTGTGGCCTGCTGGATCGCCTGGGAGAGCTTGCCACCGGGCACGGGTTAGGCCGCAAGGTCGTTGTGGCGACCGACACCAACGTAGCCCCACTATACGGAGAGCAGGTTATGGCCGCCCTGAGAGCCAGGGACTTTGATACCTCCATCGCCGCAATGTGTGCCGGAGAGGTGCACAAAGGCTGGGCTTCTGTCTCCATGTTCGTAGATGAGTTCGCCCACGTCGGCCTCGCACGAGATGGTTGGGTGCTGGCGCTGGGAGGTGGCGTGGTGGGGGATACTGCCGGATTTGCCGCCTCTATCTACATGCGTGGGGTACCGCTGGTGCAAATACCGACGACGCTACTGGCAATGGCCGATTCAAGCATAGGCGGCAAGGTGGGCATCGATCACCCGGCGGGCAAGAATCTGGTCGGCGCCTTCAAGCAGCCCGAGTTCGTCATAGCCGACCTCGATGTGCTGGCTACGCTTTCACCGATCCAGATAAGCTGCGGGATGGCTGAGATCATCAAGGCAGCCATCATCGCCGATCCGGACCTCTTCTCTTACCTGGAGCTGATTGAACCTGACGAGTTGGACTATGACTTCACCTTGATGCGAGCAATGAAGGTGAAACGGAGAATAGTGGAGACCGACCCGTTTGAGAAAGGCGAGCGGGCTAACCTCAACCTCGGCCACACATTCGGGCACGCCTTTGAAAGCTGCACAGAATACGCGCGTCCGCACGGTTTGGCGGTAGCTCAGGGAATGGTTGTGGCGTTCAATCTAGCCGCCCGGCTTGGCATGTGCGACTCTGCAGAGGAGGCGCGCCTTGAGAAGCTGCTAAACAAGTGGGGTCTTCCCTGCGGCTGGGGAGAGCCTGATCTCGCTGATGAGGATGCGGCAAAACGAGTCTACACGGCGATGGCCGCTGACAAGAAGCGGCGTGATGGGCTAATTCGGTTGGTGCTACCTGAGGCGATAGACAAAGTTGCGCTGGTAAGCGGGACACCACAGCAGCTCGTATTCGAGGCACTGGTTCAAACCCAATGATAAACCCCACAGAACATTCCTCGTCAGGGCTTAGAGTGCTCGTACTTCACGGACCTAACCTGAACCTGCTTGGACAAAGGGAACCTGGAGTTTACGGCAATAGCATGCTTGCCGACGTTGATGCAGCCCTACAACGTCTCGCCGCCGATCTGGGCATAGAGGTGCATATCGTGCAGTCAAACCATGAGGGTGTACTCATAGATGAAATCCATCAGGCATTGGGTCAAGAAGATGGCATACTAATAAATGCGGGTGCCTACACGCACACCAGCATCGCGCTACGAGATGCGATCTCAGGGGTCGGGCTTCCCGTTGTAGAGGTACACCTAACGAACATCTATGCTCGCGAGGAGTTCAGGCGTCACTCAGTGTTAGCTGCGGTTTGCCTTGGTCAGATTAACGGCTTTGGGACGCAAAGTTACCTGCTCGGCTTGCGCGCCCTGCACGGAATTCTGATCCACACGCCTGGCCCGGGTGCGTCCTAAGCGGCCCAGAAGCTGTGTTACAACAACCTTATGTCAGCGAGTTGGAAGTGTCAGAACTCCGCGTAGGAGTTGGCGTAGAAGCAACTCACCGGTTATGCTTGGCAAGATCTTATCATCTCGCCAAGGGATAGTCATTACTTGTCCCTATTGTGCCTCTCCGGCAACTTGTAGTGTGCAAATACCCGTCCGAGGCCTGGGACGATCAATTGTGCAGGCACTCGCGTCCCGCGTATGCTTGCACCATGCACACCTATATTTGCCTGGTCCTGCACGTCTTCAGGTTGCTCCTCGATGTCCTTGCCACCAGCCGCTTGTCTGACCGACAGAAAGAATAAAGGAAGTTCTATGAGGGCAAGCTCCTGCTGCGCCAGATGGAGCAAAGCGCAGTCCTCCGTATCCTACAGCGCAAAGTGTCTCGGTCACCTCGCATCCCAATCTGGGAGAAAGGCATTCTGGCAATCCTTGCTGTCCAACTCAGAAGATACTCTGAGGGTACAGGCCATAGATTGGACGAGGCTCTCCTATTGTTCAAACCTGACACCGTACTGCGGTGGCACCGCGAACTGGTCAGGCGTAAGTGGACCTTTCGACGGGTTGGCAGACCACCCGTTGTGGCTGAACTACAAGAACTAATCGCACGACTGGCTACGGAGAACCCGCGATGGGGTTACAGTAAGATACATGGAGAGTTGCTCAAACTCGGGTACAAAGTCAGCAGATCGAGTGTGCGAAATGTACTCAGACGCAGGCGTATTCCTCCATCTTCACAGAGCAAGCGGAAGGCCAGCAATTGGCGCTCATTTCTCGGGCACTATGCCAGCCAGATGCTCGCGTGCGACTTCTTCACTGTTGAGACTATACGCCTGAAGACCCTGTACGTCCTTTTCTTCATTGAGCTCGGCACGCGTAGAGTGCATCTGGAAGGGTGTACTGCCCATCCGACTTCAGCATGGGTAACCCAGCAAGTACGCAATCTCGTTTGGAACATCGTGGACACTCGGGACATGTCGCATGAGGAGAGACTCATACGCTTCCTGATCCACGACCGCGATGCCAAGTTCACCTCTTCCTATAATGTGGTGTTCGAGTCGGAAGGCGTCGAGATGATACTCACTCCCTACAGGTCACCCAAAGCCAATGCATTTGCCGAACGCTGGGTTCGAACTATCCGAGAAGAATGTCTAGACCACTTGCTCATTATCAACGAAGAGCAATTACGCCGTGTGCTAACCGAATATGTGGGCTACTACAATCACCGCCGAGCGCACCAGGGTATCGGCCAACGGACTCCAATTCCTCTGGCACAGAGGCGAATAGCTATGGCAGCCAGGAGCGGTCCTGTTCACTGTCGAGACGTGCTAGGAGGCATTCTCCACGACTATTACCGATCTGATACCCATGCTGCATAGCACCCCGGTCGCGCACGGATTAGTAATTGCACACTACAGGCACCTCCTGCACCGCCGGTACCGGCGGTACCGCCCGCTGAGCCCGTGCCGATTGTGCCGATGCCCTCTGGCCATGGCCGGCTCATCCCTAGGGCTTGGCTCCTCCAGGCCGTGTAAGTTCAGCAGGGCCACACTGCCCGAAGTTAGACCTCAGCAGTGAGAAGTCGCTGATGTCCACTATGCAGTCCCCGGTGTACTCTGCATTCGGGTTGTATCCTGGGTCTCCACATGCCTTGCCGAAGCTCAGTCTCAGAATAGAGAAGTCGCTGATGTCAACGCAGTTGGTGTTGTCGATGTCTCCCGCTCTCTGTGTGCCGAACTCTTGTGAGAAGGGTGCACATCCAGCAGGGATTGTGAGAGTACCTGTAGTTGCCAGGTAACGAGGCGACTTGAGCCACCAGTTGTATGTGCCTGGAGCCAGAGGACCCAGGTTGAGAGTGAAGTTGGCGTTTATGTCGGTGCTGGTGCTGTAGGTGCTCAACGTCCCACCGCCTGTGGGCTGCAGTTGAAGCGTGATAGCCTGCACGTTACCCGCATTGGGCTGAGGCATACCCTGGTAGGTCAGGTGCCCGTTCAGCGTGTTCAAGCAGGCTGTGGGTGTGGCCGTGGCGGTGGGTGTTATGCAGCCTCCGCCGCCTCGGATAAACCGGCCTGCGTTTGCGATCACTCTACCGAACTGGCCGCTCCAGTTACGTGGGTTCTCGCCCAGGTAAGCGTTGATGCCTACTCCGGTGCGGCCGTTGTTTACCTTGTAGGCTACCGCCGATGGTCCGTCCTGCCATGCTGCTACTGATACAGCCCCTGTTGCCAGGGTTACTGTGTGGCGGAAGAATGCCGTGAGGGTAGTTACTCCCTGCACGATAGGGTGGGTTGGATCGGTGATCGTG
>JBDSDS010000013.1:0-3439 GCA_039920445.1 Chloroflexia bacterium | reverse complement strand
TGTTGTTCGTCAGGCCTATCAGGTCGATTACATATCTATCGCTCATGTACTTATGCGCGCCGGTATCGTTAACACCAATGCGGGCGTCAGGCGGCGTATTCTGGCGTATCCAATCGCTGAACGCCATCTGCTGGTAATAAATATCCCGGCTGCTGTCGCCTACCGCGAAGAAATAAGCGACGAACTGCGGGAGCAAGAGCAGCGTAACGGCAGCCCCGGCTATACCTAATGATTGAGAGCGTACCGCATAAGGTTTCCCCGGCCCCTCCTCATTTGTCCTTACCAGGCGGTCCGCCACCTTCACCAGATAGATCAGCCCAAGAGAGAAGTAAAGGATGAAGATGAAGTCGTATGGCATAAAATAGCGGTTGAATTGGATGGGCGGCAGAAGCAGAGCCAGCGCGGCCCCACCCACAAACGTCAGCATGAGAAGCAAGTGGAAGAAGCGGTAGCGCGTTTCTCTCAACGCGACGCCCATCCCCAGCACTGCCACCGGAGCCGCCATCAACACGAAGGGTGAGCGCCCGATCTCCAGACCCAAATAGCTGTTCTTGAGGGTGTTAGCAGCCCACCCGACTGTAATGGACAGGTTTTCATACAATGGAGCGTAAGGCAGGTACCAGATCGACTTGGAGGCTGCCGTGTTGAACTGCCAATCGCCCGTCATCGCTATATTCGCAGCATAGGGTATCAAGCCAGCCAGCACAGGCGCTGCCAACCAAAGGTATGCGGTAGAGACACGTTTAGAGCGCCGCCATAAATACATGGCTGTGAGAACACAGACCATAGAAACCAGCATATGCCCCTCTGGCCTCAACAGCGCCGTTAGAGTACCTGCGGCAGCTAACCACATGTAGCGGGCATCTTCCACATCGCGCAGCCAGAACCAGAGAAAAGTCGCCAGCGCACCCGCGTACAACCCGGTCTCCATACCGCTCACAAAGATGTAATTTAGCCTGCCGTCAAGCAGCACAAACCCCGCGCTGAACAGAGCAAGCGGCCTCCCGCCCAACCTGAAGGCTATTTTGTAGGTGAAGAATACCAACGCGAGGTGCGCGGCTGAGTTCAGCAGGTCGGCGTAGATGAGAGGCTTCTGCCCGTCAATGCCGAGCAGGTAAGGAGGGACAAGTAAGAAGGGATAGATGAAGGCGCTATCACCCGAGGATGGAGGATCGCCTGTGTTGTACTGGAAGGGGTGGCCCGACGCCAACTGCTGGGCATACTGGAAGTGGATGAAAGTATCATCGAGGGGAGGCGCAAGATGCCCGCCCGCGCCCCACAGCCCGAACAGGAACGCGATAGCTGTCACCACGAGAGTCCCCAGCGCAAGCCAGAGCAGGTCATAGCGCTGCGATAACAGCCGCTTCGTGCTTATCTTCCTGGGCGCGACAACCGCTTCTTCGGCAATCATGGGCCTAATTATACCGGACTAGCCCGACAGATGACCCAAATTGCCCTAAGATGGTACAATTGAGGGCAATTTGCTTGTGAGAGTGGTACTGCCTTATGCTATAGCGATATATAATTCTCCATGTAGCATCTGGCCTGGTTAGAGAGATAGAACATTCTGAACGAAGTGAAGAATCTCGTCCCTCGCGTACAATGTTTGGGTTTGTTCTAAGGGTAAGGGCATCTTGGAGAACGAGATTCTTCACTTCGTTCAGAATGACAAAGTAAAGTTGGTCTATCTACCTGACACATCTTTATTAGTGAGGTATTCAGAATGACAAAAGATGGTGGATCTGACCACCCTGGCACGGCATTTCTGAGACGAGAATGGTTACCTACATACCCAGGAGAGATATGAACGAGCAATATGAAAGGCTAAAGACTTTACTTGCGGAAGTACGAGACATCGAACGAGCGCTTGCTGTCCTCTGGTGGGACCGGCAGACGCATATGCCCCCCGGCGGTGGGGAAGAGCGTAGCAACCAGATCGCTACCATCTCCAAGATACACAACGCCAAATTTACCTCCAATGAGATCGGCAAACTGCTCAACGAACTTTCCTCGCAAACAGCCGACATGGACCCGGACAGCGACGAAGCCCGCATAATCAAAGTCACCAAACATGATTACGAAATGGAGTGCAAGCTCCCGGAAAGGCTGGTTGAAGAAACGTCACGCGCATCTTCGGATGGGCTGGAAGCGTGGCACAAAGCTAAAGCCGCCAAGAGTTTCTCGATGTTCGCGCCTTTTCTCAAGCGTAATGCCGAGCTAACCCGCGAGGTCGCCGCCGCCTATGGCTACAAAGATCGCCCGTATGATGCCTTCCTCAACATCGTCGAGCCGGGCATAACCACCGCCCAACTAGAAACTATCTTCTCCGAGTTGCGAGAGGCTATCGTACCGATGGTGCGCGACATAGCAGCGAAGCAAGAGGTGGTTGATGATAGCTGCCTTCGCCAGCAGTTTTACGAGCGGGAGCAGCTAGACGTAAGCCTCAGCATCGCCGAGAAGTTTGGGTATGATCTGAACCGTGGCAGGCTGGACAAGACGGCCCACCCCTTCGCCACCAGCTTCGGCCTGGGCGACGTGCGCATCACTACCCGCGTCTATCCCAACTTCCTTAACGCCTGCCTCTTCGCCACCCTGCACGAGAGCGGCCACGCCATGTACGAGCAGGGCATCAGCCCAACACTATCGCGCACCCCGTTGGGCCAGGGCGCATCGGGAGGGATGCACGAATCGCAGTCGCGCCTCTGGGAAAACCTCGTCGGTAGGAGCCGCCCCTTCCAGGATTACATGTTCCCGCGCCTCCAGAAGACCTTCCCTGAGCAGTTCGGCAATGTTGATATCGAGACATTCTACCGCGCCATCAACAAGGTATACCCCTCTCTCATCCGTGTCGAGGCCGACGAGGTAACATACAACCTCCACATCATGCTCCGCTTCGAGCTTGAGAACGAGATGCTTGAGGACCGTATCGACATCACCAAGATGGACCAGATATGGCACGAGCGAATGGAGCGTTACCTCGGCATTGTGCCGGAAGACGACTCAGTCGGCGTGTTACAGGATATCCACTGGTCGGGCGCGGGCTTTTATGCCTTCCCAAGCTATACGCTGGGCAACATTATAGGCGCGCAGTTATTCCGGCAGGCGCACAAAGAGATGACCAACCTCGACGAGCAAATCTCGAAGGGAGAGTTCGCAGACCTGTTCAACTGGCTCAACACCAACCTCTACCAGCACGGACGCAAGTTTACCCCCAACGAGCTAACCCAGCGCATCACAGGCGAGCCGGTAGGCACCTCAGCCTGGATCGAGTACGCCAGGGGCAAGTTTACGGAATTGTATGAGCTGAAAAGTGACTAAACTCCCACGTTTCAAGGCTAATCCCCCAAAAAAGGTGACACAGGCTGTCAGGATGAGCCGTATATAATCTTTCTAGCCGGATAATGCAACCGAGGAGGTTATGTGCAATGCAAAAGGAAGC
>JBDSDS010000012.1:0-6288 GCA_039920445.1 Chloroflexia bacterium | reverse complement strand
CTCGGCCTGGCGACGGTGCTGACCGGGATCGGGCTGCTCATGGTCTACAGCCGCAACCTGCTGAGCCGCTTCAAATTGGGCGGCAGCAGGTTCGGGGGCTTGTTCGGCAGGCTGCCCATGCTCTCCGCGCTGGCTGTGTCGTTTCTGGGGGTTCTGATCGCCGCGGGCGCCTTCAATCAGCGCTAAACGGGCTGAGGGTGCTATGCTCTCGTGCGACGGTACAACCACCTCACGACCCTCACGCCCCTCTGGTCACCGTGCAACACAAGAAGGCACGGGAAGTGAAGGTGACTCTACCCCTCCCTCCTTCAGCCTTCAACGCCTTCTGGGCCCTCTCCCTCTCTTTGCCGGTGGAACCTGCCTGTTCTACGTGGTTGCCTTGGCGTTCACTTACCCCAGTAAGAGCTTAGTCCGTGCCTGCGACCCTGCCCTGACTTCGCCATATCTAACTTCGGCAACTTATGCCGCCACTTCGGCCCGTTAGGAGGGCCATAAGTCGCCGGCTGAAGGTTCACAAGGCGCTTCCTCAAACTCGTCATAGTACTCATATCGTGCGGTGGTGCCTGTTATGTAGCACTAGACGCCAATTGAGCAGGACGGAGCGTCGACGCCTCCCCTTTACCGCTGCGCGGCTCCCCCAGGTCACTCTCTACCCGCTTTAAGAGTACGGCGTTCACGGCCACGATGATCGAGGAAAGAGACATCAAGAGCGCCGACCACTCAGGCCGCAGCATGATCCGGTAGGAAGGGTAGAGCACTCCCGCAGCAACTGGGATAGCCAGCACGTTATAGACGGATGCCCACACCAGGTTCTGCTTCATCTTGCGTATAGTGGCCTGCGACAGAATGATCGCCCGCACGATGTCGAGCGGGTCCGACTTCATCAAAACAACCTTTGTCGTTTCGACAGCCACACCGGCACTGAGAACAACGCCTACTTCAGGTCCCAGGTGAAACTCCGCGTCGGCACCCCTGCTAACTCATATATAACCAGCTCTACAGAGCGAGTACCCGGGCTAAGAAACGCACTGCCATCCAGGGCCTTGTCGCTGAAGACCAAATTACCCTCGCGGTGGTGGAGGCCTTTGGGGGCGTCCCACCTGACAGGAGCCGTTTCGCGCCCGTCGTTGGTGTGCAACACGACCATAGTGCTCAGATCATAGGCATCCATGTCCACCGAATGGGTATCCATGACCACGCCGAACGCCATTCCGGCATCAGGTCCTTGCCAGGTGACCTGGATTGTTACATCGCCTCCCACGTTCTCCTGCATCGGCGAACTCGCCAGCCTCGACGTGGAGCCACCTGATACGCTGGCGGGTGCGGTCCCCACATCGCTGTTGGAGTTTCGTGCAAATGAAGTGAAACCGACATACAACATTGTGAAAAAGCCTCCCAGGGCCAGCGCAAGGACAACTCCGAGTAGTCCTTTCCTCATACTGGGTGTCAGGTGAGACATGCATTCTCCTCCTACCGGTTGTGCGTTTTAGAGCCTATTATTGAACCTTGCTACCCTTGGGTCATCTGAAGCAAAGTATACACCAGTGAGCTAGATCTGCGGCCGGTCTGCTGACCGCGTGCCGAGCTGCCCGTAGGGCTGTCAGTTGTGCGAAGTGAGGATTGGCAGGAAAAGGAGCTCGCGCCGTAGATAGCACTTGGGAAGCGTCCCAGCGAAGATCAATGTGGGCTTGTTCCAGAGACAATAAGTCGTTCTTTGATAGTCTGTTCAGCGGTCCGAAATCAAAAACTACGATGCTATTATAGTAATTTTACCTGGCATTCACCAATATACACCCTCAGTACAACTTGTGGCTGCTACACTTATCGTAGATCTCGAGTACAGCTTAGCGGATCAGTCCGCAACTTTCGAGACAGGGCCCGAGGCGGGGAACGCTTACACAACCCAGCCGCGCTCAACTATGAGGATAGCGAACTGGACACCCCGATATATCTGTAGTAGCCAAGAGGAGGCTAGAGATGAACAAAATGCTTAAGATGTGCCTGAACTGGAAGGTTCTCACCGCGATTGCGGCAGGAGTTCTGCTGCTCACAGTGGCGGTACCGGGTTTCAGCGCAGTATTGCCGGTACTGTTATTCCTTACCGTTTGCCCGCTGATGATGTTCCTGATGATGAACGGGATGATGGGAGAGAAGCAGAGCGGTTCGTCCCACGGCTCGCCGCAATCCGAACACACAGCCAACGTCAACCCTAACGCTACGCCTACGGAGTTAGTTGCGGAACTCAGGGCCGAACAGGTGCAGATTAGCCGCCGGATTGCCGAATTGGAGGCCAGCTCGTCCCACGTCACGCTTGAGGCTCCCGGCCACCGCGGAGTGTAGCTCGTCTCTATCCGGACCTATTAACCTAGCAATGAGGGCCGCATCCGGTTCGATGTCGCTGAGGTAAAGGATCAGTAGATCAACGAAGCGCTGAAAGGGTCGGGTTGTCTGGCACACAGGAATAGGAGCCGAAATGAATGCTTCAATCATCGCCAGGGTGTTGTGGAAGAGACGGGAGTTGCATCAGCATGACCGCTGGACCAGGCGGCAACTAGAAACCTACCAGGCCCGGATGCTTCAGCAGCTACGTAGTCACGCCTACACACACTCTCCATTCTATCAGAGTTACCATCAAGGCCTTGAGCATGAACCGCTGCACAAGCTGCCGGTACTGACTAAGGCGACGCTGATGGAGCACTTCGATGAACTGGTTACCGACCGACAGGTGCGCCGCACCGACGTCGAGGGGCACCTGAAGAAAGACCTGCGCCGCGAACGCTACCTTGGGCGCTATTGGCTAAACGCCACCTCCGGCAGCACAGGGCGGCCAGGCCTCTTCCTCTTTGATGCCCTTGAATGGTCCACCATCATTGCCTCGTATGCCCGCGCCAGCGATTGGACCGGTCTAAAGGCCGGCCTCACCCACCGCCGTAAGTTTGCGATTGT
Source organism: Chloroflexia bacterium (assembly GCA_039920445.1). Lineage (GTDB taxonomy): Bacteria > Chloroflexota > Chloroflexia > QHBQ01 > JADMIH01 > JADMIH01. Next base: position 3,342 of record JBDSDS010000012.1, on the reverse strand, counting down.
GAGCTCAACTACCGAGTGGCACCAATCCGCCGCGGTAGGGGCGACCATTCAAAGCCCATTGTTACCAACGCTGAGAATCGACTCCAGTGAGCCGCTGCCTGAGATTGTGTCGAAGCTAAACCGGTGGCAACCGGAGATGCTCACCGCTTATGCTTCTATGGCTCATCTGCTTGCCGAGGAACAACTAGCCGGGCGGCTGCATATCACCCCAACAGCGGTGACTACCGCTTCCGAAGTGCTGACGGGTGCAATGCGCAGTCGCATAGAGCAGGCTTGGGGGAGGAAGCTCTTCAACGTTTACGGAGCAACCGAAACATCCTGCATAGCTTCAGAGTGCGATCACCACAGCGGGCTTCACCTGTACGAAGATTTGGTCATTGCCGAAGCAGTAGATGGTGATAATCGGCCCGTTCCCGCCGCACGCTACGCCGACAAACTACTGGTCACGGTGCTATTCAGCCGCACCATGCCTCTTATTCGATACGAAATGAGCGACAGCGTGAAGTTGGCCGATGCTATGTGTCCGTGTGCAATGCCCTATAAATTGGTCGAAAGTATTCAGGGCCGGGTCGAGGAGGTAGTGCACCTGTCTAACAACAGAGGGGGACAGGTGGCGGTGCAGCCGATTGTCTTTCACCGCATAATGGAGGCGGTACCTGCGGCTGAGTGGCAGGTAGTACAAACCGAGGGTGGACTGGAGGTTCTCGTAGGTGGCGCACGGGAAGGTTTCAGTGCGGAAGCGCTGGCCGGAGGCTTGCAACACGAACTTGGCACGCAAGGAGTAGCTAACGTGCCGATCAAGGTGGTACAGGTGGAGGCGATCCCAAGAAGTGCAATAGGCAAGGCACCGCTGATTAAAGCTAACAGAAAGCCTAGCTGAACTTTTGGAGAATTTGGAGAATACGGAGGAAAATTGATGAACAAGCAGCAGTACGGGTCTGGCGTTACGTTGGACCTGCCGGTTGACCAGGCGATACAGCAGGCGATACAGCAGGCCATAGAGCAGCTAACATGACCGCCACCAGGGTGGTGATTACCAACGCCAGGTGGCTCAAGCGCCTCCTGCATCCACTTCGTATGCTGCACGGTCATCGACGCTGACACCATGGCGAAGGCCTCATAGGTGGCGAAGAGGCCGTGCCGTCCGGTCAGCAAATATCCTTCGAGCCAGCCCTCGCACAGATGCCCGCTTAGCACCTCCATCACCCGGCCATCAGGTGAGACGTGGTCGTCAATCGAGATGGTGGGACCGGCGAAGCAGCGGTTTTCTACTTCGAACACATTGTCCAGCCTGTTGGAGTGGACTTCGTCTGGGCAGAAAAGCCGGAAGTTAGCCTCATCCGCGTTCTGGACGAAGATATCGCGCATGAATTTGCCAAGCTGGCGGGTCGACTCGGCGCGCTCGGTAGCCGGGTGTGGCACATCGAGCGCATACAGGCGGAAGTCAGGCATCCTGAGCGTGGTCAGTAACTTACCGCCGTTCGCGTGGGGGTTCGCTCCCATACGTCGCAGGCCGCGTGGCGCGAGGGCCGCAAGCTCCGGGAGCAGACGCCCATTGTCGTCGAATACCTTGTCGGGTTCGTAACTGCGCATCCAGGCCTCCAGCCCCTCCATCTGCTCGCGGTTCTTGCGCACGCTGGAGAACGGCACCTGATGGGCGCGGAACGTGCCCTCAACGGGAAGGCCGCCGACCTCCTTTGGACCTGTCCAGCCTTTGGGCGTCCGAAGCACGATCGCGGGCCATTTAGGAGCGTAGCGACGCGTCGCTTCAGGCCCGTCATTCACCTTATCTGCGCTGCCGAACCGTGCCTCCTGCTGGATAGCTCGTATGAGAGCGTAACAGGTATCGAGCGTCGCTGCGAACTGCTGGTGCATGCGCGCCGGGTCGTCTCCCTCTACGAAAAAGACTTCATAGCCGTTGCCCTCAATCAGAGCCCGCACTTCGTCGTTTGACGACCTACCAAGCACGGTGGGGCCGGCTATCTTGTAGCCATTGAGGTGCAAGATTGGCAGCACCGCCCCATCACACGCCGGGTTGAGGAAGCTGGTGCCCTTCCAGGAGCCTGCGAGCGGCACGGTCTCCGCCTCGCCATCTCCGACCACCGCCACCACTATCAGGTCGGGGTTATCGAACGCAGCTCCGTATGCGTGAGACAGCACGTAGCCAAGCTCGCCGCCTTCATGGATCGAACCGGGCGTGGTCACGCTTACGTGGCTCGGGATGCCGCCGGGCGTCGAGAACTGACGAAAGAGCCGCCGCATGCCCGCTATATCCTGGCTGATCTCTGGGTAAATTTGGGAGTACGTGCCTTCGAGGTAGACGTTCGCTACGATGGCCGGGCCACCGTGCCATGGGCCTGCCAGGTATATCATATCGACGTTATGCTCGTTGATCAGGCGGTTTAGATGCACATAGATGAAGCTGAGCCCGGGCGATGTCCCCCAGTGTCCCAGGAGGCGGGGCTTGATATATTCCGGGCGCAACGGCTCGCGCAGGAGAGGGTTCGACTGGAGATAGATTTGGCCAATCGTCAGATAGTTCGCGGCTTGCCAGTAGAGCTGCATCTTGCTCAATGCTTCTGCCGACAACGGGCCTTCGATCGGCTCTGGAGATGCATGTGGCTCTTTCGGCTTTGTGCTGTCCACTTCTACTACGCTCGATATACTTGCGTCAAACATGTTAGTTCTCCTGTCTCATATGTGGTACTTGTCCAGATATATCTATCAAAGACACGGTTTATGGGCCCAGGCTTATATTCTACGGTTCAGAGTCCTTCTTTTGTATGTGCTGGGTGACGTATTCGGCAGTATACTGCGCTATGAGCACCGACTCGTTAACGGGCACAACGTAAGCCGCAATCAGGGCACTGTCGGTGCTGATACGCCCCTCCATGCCTACGGTAGCTGCGTTACGCTGAGGGTCCAGGCGCAGGCCGCACCACTCCATCCCCTCGCATATCCGGGCGCGGATGGTCGGAGCGTGCTCGCCGATACCTCCTCCAAACACGATGGCCTGAGCGCCTCCGAGCGCCGCCAGGTAAGCGCCGATGTATTTACGCACTCGGTAGCAGAAGACCTCTACTGCCAGCCTGGCTTGCGGATCCTGTCCCTCAACCGCCAGCAAATCGCGCATGTCGCCGGAACGGCCTGATAATCCCAGCAAGCCCGATTCCCGGTTCAGCACACGCTCGATTTCGGCAGCGCCCACACCTTCTTTTTCGGCGAGATAGCCGATGATGCCGGGGTCGATGTCGCCTGACCGGGTACCCATGACCAGCCCCTCCAACGGCGTAAAGCCCATAGAGGTGTCAACCGACTGCCTGTTGCGTATAGCCGTAGCCG
>JBDSDS010000011.1:0-5201 GCA_039920445.1 Chloroflexia bacterium | reverse complement strand
AAAGGTGTGAAACGTGAAATGTGAGCACTTTGTTAAGACCTCACGTTTCACGTTTCACGTTTCTTTCCCCAGTACTTCTTCACAGGCTGACAGAAAGAGCCGGGCGGCTTCCTGGCCTGTAGCCGGGATGGTTGCCCCTGCTGCTTGCGGGTGGCCTCCGCCGGAGAAACGTTGGGCGATGGCCGCGACGTCTACTCCGGGGTTGCTCCTTAGGGACGCCTTGGTGGTGCCGTCTTCTCGCTCTTTGAGGACCGCAGCCACCTTTACTTTGCCTCGCACGGTTGCAAGGTAGCTCGACAGGCCGTCAAGCTCTCCTTCTTTGGCGCCTGCCTCGGTTAGCATTTCTGGCGTGACCTGGACGTAGATAACGCGTCCGCCTGCCCCGATGCTCACACTGCCTAGTACCTTACTCCACAAAAGGACTGAGGAGAGCGGGCGGGTGTTGAATACGGAGTCATTGATGCGGAAGAGGTCGCCACCACGCTCGGCAAGGTCCGCCGCGATGCGAAGGGTGCGCGGCGTGGTTGAGGGTGTGCGGAAACCGAGCGTATCGGTGAGTATGCCGAGGAGGAGATAGCGGGCTGTCTCCGCATCAACAGGCCAACCAAGTTGCTGAAGGGCCATGAATACCTGCTCGGCGCAAGCGGGGGCTGTTATATCGAGGAGGTCTAAATCGCCATACTGAAGGTTCGTGGCGTGGTGGTCGAGATTAAGTACCCTGACGTCATCCTGCCCGCGCAGCGAAACGGCATTGGCTTTATAGAAACCCCCTGTGCGCTCTGGATCGCTGATATCCAGGCAAGCGATGTGGGTGGCGGCAGGACCGGGTGGTACGTCGCCCATGAACACATCTTCCGCGTTGTAAAGCGGTGCATAAACATCAGGAATCGGGTCCGAAGATATAACTTTGCAGTCGTATCCGCGAGAGCGCAAAGCCCTTGCGAAGCCGAGAGAGGAGCCGAGGCAGTCGCCATCCGGCGATACATGGAGTGGGAGCCAGATTTTCTCCGCACCTTCCAGCCATGTGGCTATTCTGGCGTACTCAGGCATCGTCCAGGGAGGAACGCGCCCATCCGTTTGCTCGCCGGAAACTACAGGAGCGGCGGCGTCACTCAACTGGAAGCCTTGTCCTTGTTCACGTCTGTATCGTCTGCTAGCGTGGCAGTGTCTACCTCAACTTCACCCTGTTCCTCTGAAGCCTCACTAAGCCCAACCGGATTATTCTCCTCGGCTTCTTTCAGCTCGTTGAGGAGACGGTTGATGCGGTCGCTGTATTCAACGCCATGATCGAGCTTGAACCGAAGCTCCGGCACGTAACGCATACTCAGCCGGCTGGCAAGCTCCCGCCTCAGGAAGCCTCGGCTGCTAGTTAGCGCATCCATGCTCGCTTTCTGTTCTTCGGCGCTCCCAAGCACGCTCACAAAGACAGTAGAATACTTGAGGTCACTCGTCACTTCTGCCTTGATAACCGTAACGAACCCCAGTCGAGGGTCTTTCACCTCGCGCTGAAGCAATACAGAGATGATCTGGTGTATCTCTTCGGCAACCTGTATTTGTCGTCGCGTGCTCATGGTAATAAATTATGAATTATGAGTTTTGAATTATGAATTACGAGAAACCCTGTCAATTCATAATTCAAAACTCATAATTTTATCTAACTTGTTCCTTCCTGAAGAACTCCAGGGTGTCGCCTTCCTGGAAGTCGTTGAAATTGGTCAGACTGATGCCGCACTCGTAGCCCTGGGCGACTTCGCGCACGTCGTCCTTGAAGCGTTTGAGCGCAGAGATCGTGCCTGTGTAGATTACGGCCCCGCCTCTCAACATACGCACTTGCGAGTTGCGGGTAATTTTGCCTTCCGTAACCATCAGACCTGCTGCCTGCTCGTTCTTGGGTAGGCGGAAGACCGCTCTTACTTCTGCATAGCCGTCGGTAACATCGTGGAAGGTCGGGTCAAGCATACCTACCATGGCCTTCTCGATGTCTTCGCTCAGCTTATAGATGATGTCGTAGAACCTGATGTCGATATTATTCTTGTCGGCTGCGCGCTTGGCTGCTGCATCGGGCCTTACGTTGAAACCGATGATGATGGCGTCGGATGCATAAGCCAGTGCCACGTCTGATTCGGTGATACCGCCGGTCGCGGTGTGGAGGATATTGACCTTCACCTGTTCGCTTGGCAGCTTGGTCAGGTTATGCTTGATCGCTTCGAGCGAGCCTTGCACGTCTGACTTGAGGATGATGCGAAGCTCCTTGACCTTGCCCGCCTGGATTTGCGCGAACAGGTCGTCGAGGCTGATCGCCTTGATGCCTTGCGCGCCTTCCTCGAACCGTCGTGCGCGAGCGCGCTGTTCCGATATCTGCTTGGCGGCTTGTTCATCAGGAGCCACCAGCAGAGTATCGCCCGCCTGAGGCACGCTGGTGAGGCCCATGATCTCAACGGGAGTAGAGGGGTCGGCCTTGCGAAGCTTCTTGCCTTTGTCGTCCTGCATGGCTTTCACGCGGCCCCAGGTCGCGCCCGCTACCACGTAATCACGTAGGTTGAGAGTGCCGTTCTGGATGAGTGCGCGTGCGATAGGCCCACGATTGCGGTCCATCTCAGCCTCGATGATGGCGCCTGTGGCCGGCCTGTTGGGGGTAGCTTTGAGGTCCGCGATCTCGGCCACCAGGAGGATGGTCTCAAGCAGCGTTTGTATACCCTCGCCTGTGTGCGCCGACAGAGGGATGAATTCGGTATCACCGCCCCACTGAGTAGGCACAAGGCCGTGCTCTGAAAGCTGGGTCATGGCGCGGTCCGGGTTGGCGTCTTCCTTATCAATCTTGTTGATGGCTACAACGATAGGCACATTGGCGGCTTTGGCATGGGACAGAGCCTCTACCGTCTGGGGCATCACGCCATCGTCGGCGGCTACAACCAGGATAACTATGTCCGTTACCTGTGCGCCGCGGGCGCGCATGGCGGTAAACGCCTCGTGGCCCGGCGTATCGAGGAAGCTGATCTTCTTACCCTGCAATTCAACCTGATACGCGCCGATATGCTGGGTAATGCCTCCTGCTTCGGTCGCTATTACGTTAGCTTTGCGTATACTGTCGAGCAGCTTGGTCTTGCCGTGGTCGACGTGCCCCATGATGGTCACGATGGGTGGGCGAGTGATGGGTCTGCTGCTGGTTGTGACCTCTTGCTGGGCGGTAAGCATTTCGCCCAGGTCTTCTTCTATATCGGGTGTGGCTTCGCTTACCTCATAGCCGAGGCCGATAGCGACGATGGCCGCTGTGTCGTAGTCGATCTGCTGGTTGATAGTGGCGAGCACGTTGTGCTTCATCATCTCGCGGATTATCTCCGTCGGGTTGACGCTCATCTCCTCGGCTAGCTCTTTTACTGTCATATATGGTGGCAATTCAACCTTGGGTGTAGGCCGCTCCAGCGTACCGATTCGGCCCAGTCCACTGCCGCCGAACCCACGACCCCCCTTGACACCAGCTGATCCGCCGCGAGCGCCGTTGCTGCGTCCTCCGCCACCTCGCCCGAAGCTACCATTACCACGCCCGGCAGGCCCCCTATAGCCACCCGAGGGCCGCGCTGCCCCTCCGGCCGGCCTACCCGGTGCAGGCCGTCCACCTGGGCCGGGGCGCGCACCAACCCCAAACCTGGGTCTTGGGCCGCGTCCCGCAGCCTCTTCTTCTGCCTTCTCCAGCGGCCCCTTTTCTTCAGTTTCATTCGGTGAAATTATTACGTAATCTATTTTCTTTGGCATGTTATATTCCTCCTGTTATGTACTGAGCAATGCGTCTAATATATCTATTATGCATTCTCACCTGGCTCCTGCTCTTCATTATTCAGCGTTGCAGCATAAGCTTGCAGGGCTGCTTTGTCCTCCACGCTGATGGCTGTCTTGAGGGCGTACTGGAGCGCTTTGCCGTTCAGGGCGTTGCTCCAACATTCCGCCGTCTTGCAGAGGTAAGCGCCCCGCCCCGACTTCTTGCCTGTCTCGTCCACGTGTACCGCGCCCTCTGTTGTCTTCACCAGACGGACTAATCCACGCTTGGTTCCGGTGGTACGGCAAGCCACGCAGGTCCGCTGGGGCACATGCTTGGGTCTTGGTGCTTTGGCCGGCGCCTTGTTTGCCATACCTCTCCCCTTCGGGGAATTATGAATTATGAATTGATTGGCGTTCTCTAATTCATAATTCATAATTCAAAACTCATAATTCGTTCTGCTCTTCCACGCTTGCTGCTTCGGTTATAGGGTAGGTAGCCAGCACGCGGCCTGAGTCGGCGCGCACTTCTACTTGCTCGTCGGTGGGACGCAGACGCACAGTCTCACCCGCCAACTGCTCCGGGAGCGGCCCGTATGAGATGCCCTGGTAGACGACCATGTTGTTGGCCCGTACCTTGCGTCGCTCTTCCTTGGCCGATGCGCCGTTCTCTTCGGGAGCAACCGCTTCCGCGCCTACCGCAGACTCGGCTCGGAGCATGGCAGCTGCTCGATGCGCCAATTCTTCGTCGTCGATCTCTGCTTCCATCTCCGGCTCATCAACTTCCATTTCATCTTCCGGTATAACGGCGCTCCTGATGTCGATACGCCAGCCTGTCAGCTTGGCGGCGAGGCGGGCGTTCTGTCCCTCCTTGCCAATCGCCAGCGACAGCATCCTCTCCGGCACGACTACCGAGGCAGTCTTCTCATCTTCGCTCAAGTCGACCGACAGCACCTGCGCGGGAGAAAGCGCGTTGGCAATAAAGACGCTCATGTCGGGATCCCACAGCACCACGTCGATCTTCTCTCCCCCAAGCTCGTCAACTATCTTCTGTATGCGCTGCCCCTTCATGCCGACGCACGAACCGACCGGATCGACGTTTGATTGGCGGGCGGATACGGCTACCTTCGACCTCATCCCCGGCTCGCGGGCGATGCTTTTTATCTCGACGATGCCTGCAAGTATCTCAGGTACTTCCAACTCGAACAGCCTGCGGAGGAAAGCGCGGTCGGCCCTCGATACGATAAGCTGCGGGCCTTTAGGGTTTCGTTGCACTTCAAGGAGCAATACTCGCATGCGGTTGCCCGACCGGTAACGCTCCGACCTCACCTGGTGGTTCGGGGGCAAAATCGCTTCCGCCCTTCCTACTTCGAGTATCCAGTTGCCGTTTTGCTCCTGCCGCTGCAAGTTCGCCAGGACAATATCGCCCTCGCGGTCGCTGAACTCAC
>JBDSDS010000010.1:0-4406 GCA_039920445.1 Chloroflexia bacterium | reverse complement strand
ACTCCTGCACCTGCCGCCGCGACCCCCGCACCCATATCATCCCGTGTCGCGCAGCCTGAGGTCGAAACGCCTCGCGTAGAGCCTGCTGCCGTGCAGCCTGTAGTGGAGGCCCCTACTCCTGCTCCTGTTCCCACTCCCGCGCCGGTTGTCGCTGCCAAACCGAAGCCTGCCCCCACAACACCTACCCCGGCCCCGGTCGTCATTGGCCCCGTAGAAGTAAACATTCCTTCGCCCGATGGGCCCATCACCGTAGACCTGAACCAGGCAATAGATGACATCCTGGCTGATGACGCGGTCGAAAAAGCCCTGATCGCCCTGATAGAGCCTGCAATTGCGGGCGATGCGCGCCTTATCCGCTTCGGCTCCGATATCTTCCCCGAAGAGGCAATTGAGCGTTTCAGTAAGGGCGACTACCGGCGCATCAAGGAATACCTTGAGGAGCCTGAGACGGGCGGCGTCGCCTCCGACCGCGACATCATGGCTGAAGTGCTCAACCGCCGTACCGACCACCCAGACTACGAGCGCGTCCGCTTCTCGGCCAACTACAGGATGCTCAAGGAAAAGAAAGACTTCGAGTTCGTCGGCATCGATACCGACCGTCTCTGGATAAGCGCCAATGCCTCGCCCGTTCCCGCGCCCGCTCGCAAGCCCGCCGAAATCGGACAGGATTACCGCTTCCTCGAAGACCCCGCGACCGCCTCCGTCGAAGAAGAGGAAGACACTACAGCCGTTGGCCCCCTCGAATACTCCCTCACTTACTATGAGTACGAAAACGGCGTGCTCCCCTACGACCAGCGCTTCAAGCGCATCTTCCCAGGCTCCATCTTCGAGGACCAGCGCGCTTCCCTCCTTCGCTTCGAGATACCCCAGCTATACGGGGCGCTCCTCGGCGAGCTACGCTACCCGACCGGCAACCGAGGAGGCTTCATCATGGGCCTCTCTGAGCTTTTCACCGCACACATGGTGCCGGGAGCCAGGTTCAGTATCGTTCCGACCGACCGAGGCGAAGACGTCTTCGAGATAAGCTTCACACGTGCTGACGAGAAAGAGGAGAACCTGCTACAGTTCGACGAGCGCCGCTCCCGCTACGTTTTCCGCCCTGTCTCATACGCTGTCGAGACAGATCCCTTGATGCTCATCAACCAGGATCGCTTCGGCAAGCTGCACAACCACAAGATGCTCGAAGAAGCAGAGCGCAAACGGCCCGACGTTATCATAGCCAACGCCTTTGAGATAATCGGTGAGCAAAACGACGGCAAGCTCTGGGCCGCTTTTGAAGAGATATATCCGCTAGTCAACATCGACCGCCCGATCTCCAAAAGCTGGCTCAAGACCCTTCTTTCGGGTGCTTATCCCTTCTTCTACGCCGACGAGGATGCAGAAGGCGCATACTTCTACGATCAGTCGAAGCGCCCTTCCTAACAGAACTACTCACAGACAAACGAGACGCCAGGATGCGGAGCAGCCAAAACAGCCCCGCCCACCTACGTCTCGTTTGCTATTACGGTGAGCAGGCTGCTCACCCAGGATCGAATAATAAACTAAAACCTAGAAATGGACATACAATAATGGCAACATTCCACGAAAAACTAACCAACGCAACCCAGGGCCCCAACATCAAGACCGCTTCCCTGCGCTTCCTATCCGACCTGGCAAGCGCCGACCGTTCCACTTTCCGCGATGCCTGGCCCTCCGCCCCCGTCACTCTCCGCCGCAAGATCGTGGCCGACCTCGTCATCCTCGCCGAAGACAACATCGACCTGAACTTCCGCCACGTCTTCCTCACCGCCCTCGAAGATATAGACCCCCAGGTGCGTCTGACAGCCGTCGAGGGCCTCTATGAAGACGAAAGCAAGCTCCTCCTCAATAGACTCCTCCCGATGCTCAGAAAAGACCCCGACCTGGCCGTGCGAGAGGCTGTTGCAAAGGCAATGGGCCGCTTCACATACCTCGCCCACTGCGAAAAGCCCGTCGCCCCACGCGACCGCATACGTGCTGCCCTCATCGAATCCGCCACCGACGACATGGAGGATGACGACGTGAAGCGCAGGTCAGTAGAAGCCCTCGGCTACTTCCACGGCGACAAAGAGGTACAGGAGCTTATCGCGGAAGCCTACCACGAAGGAGATACCTACGCCGAGAGCGCCGTATTCGCAATGGGCCGTAGCATGGATGATCGCTGGGCGCCGACCATCCTCGAAGAGCTTCACAACGACAGCGCGCCGATGCGCTACGAGGCCGCCCGCGCCGCCGGTGAAATGCTCCTCGAAGACGCCCTCGCAGACCTCGTCCGCATGACCGAAGACCCCGACACCGAAGTCGTCCTGGCGGCGGTCTGGTCCCTCGGCCAGATAGGAGGCAAAGCCGCGTCCCAGGCGCTAGGCCGCGTCCTCAAAAGCGAGAACCCCGCCCTCCGAGAAGCCGCCCAGGAAGCTCTCGATGAGCTACTCTTCAACGCTGACCCCCTAAACGTCGCCGCCAAATTAGCCAGCCCCAAATTGCCACCCGAAAGTCTCAACTAGAACAATCTACAAAGAAGTACAATGTATCGGATATCAGAATGACAAAGACAAGAGAATTCACCTACCACTAACCACTCATGACTAACACAACCTCTAGCCCCCGCTGGGCACAACGCGTCAACGACAACGCCGTACCATTCGGCAGTGGCGAGCTATCTCCACTTTCAATGATGTACGGCATGCCCGACCCCGCCCTCTTCCCTGCTGACGAATTAGTCAAAGCCACAGCCCGCGCACTCCAAAACCAGGCAGCCGTCACCGACGCCCTCCAATACGGCCTGATACAGGGCCAACCCGACCTCATCTCCATGCTCATAAACAAGCTCGACCACGATGAATGCTTGAAAGTATCCCCTTCCAACCTGCTCATCACAAACGGTTCCGCCGCAGCAATCGGCCTCGCCACCCGCATCTTCATTGAGGAAGGCGACACCATCCTCATAGAAGCCCCCTCCTTCCCCGGTGCTACCACCATCTTCCGTCGTGCAGGTGCATGCCTCGTGCAAATAGAGGTCGGCCCCCGCGGCATCGATATACCCAGTGCCGAACGCACCGTGGCCGATTTGCAGGCTCGCGGCATACAACCCCGGATGCTCTACACAATGCCCACTTTCCACAATCCGACTGGCCTCACTCTACCACTGGAACATCGCCAAGCCCTCCTCGATCTCGCATCACGCTACGACCTGATCGTGCTCGAAGATGATGCCTACAGAGACCTCTATTACGACGCCCAATCTGGACCGCTCCCACCTTCCCTCTACTCTCTCGACACCGGAGGCCGCGTAATCCGCACCGGTACCTTCTCCAAAATACTCGCTCCCGGTATGCGTCTTGGTTGGGTCTTAGCGCCGCCCGATGCCGTCCGCAAGATGATGCTGCTCAAAGACGAAGGCGGCACCAGCCCCTTCGCCCAGCAAGCAGCCGTCGAGTACGCGAAAGACGGCACCCTCACGTCCCACATCGACACCCTCGTCGAAGCCTACCGAGCCAAGCGCGACACCATGCTCTCGGCCATCAAACGCTACTTCCCCACCGAAGCACAATGGACACGTCCCTCCGGAGGCTTCTTTGTCTGGGTCACCCTTCCCCCTTCCGTCGAGCCCGCCCGCCTCTTAACCCTCGCCCGCGAAGAAGGCGTAGACTACATACCCGGCGAAAATTGCTTTGAAGGCCAACCTCCTACCCCTGGCACATACCTCCGCTTGAGCTACAGCACCCTCTCCCTCGGCGACATAGAAGAAGCCGTCAAACGCCTCGCAAAAGCCATCTGCGCGGCGATGTAACGCTTGCACATGTGCGGCTCGCCTCCTTGGTTGAGTTCTTGTCACACCATAATCCTCGTCGCTTCCTAAGGGTTCTAAGAGGTGAGCCAGGTAGATTTCTCCGATAGCTGAACTTTTCACGATGTTAGCATCTTCGCATGTATTAGTTTCTCGCCTTCATCTCCCACTAATGTCATGGCTCCCGTTAGCATGATGTAAAATGCTAGAGCATCCACGCCATACGACGAGAGAGCTGTAACAGTGAATTGTAACCTGGATTCACTAGAATTAGGTTCCTCTATATTGAGAAAAAGGGTATCTCCAAGCTTGATAGTATTGTAGGCGCGGCCTTCTACTAACCAGGTATTTCCAGAGATATTAGTGACCCGGGCGATCTCGAATAATTCTCTGTGCATAATTACATCTCCATATTCCCACGCTTAAGCTCTTCATATGCTCTTCGGTTAATATGCCAATGGCCGCCTCACCAACCCATAAACCAGCACCAGCACATCCACCGTCAGCAGCAACGCCCCTAACCCCGTCACCGCCGTACCCACAGAGCCAGCCCCTTCCGCGCCCGCTATCATATGCAAAAAGAACCCGCCCGAAATAGCCA
>JBDSDS010000009.1:0-5846 GCA_039920445.1 Chloroflexia bacterium | reverse complement strand
CCAAAAACCAAGCTGACTGCGAACGGAGCGGCGGTGAGCGGTCCAACAGCAGCAAACGCTGTCATTGGTGTCTACTCTACTACGAGCCGCCAGACGACCCGTGTTCTCCAAACAGGTGGCAAGCCCTCAACAGGCAGCGGTGACTTTATACAGGTCAGCCGACTCGGCTCGCCTCTAGTGAATGAAGTGGTCGTGCCTACGGGCGCGAAAGACCTCTTCAACAACTCGAAGCCTGCAGATGATGCTCAGTTCCTCGCCAAGGTAACTACCCCTGAGTTCCCTATGCTGCTCAACAAGCTGTATAACATTCAGGTCCCACCTACCCCGCGCGACGACCTAGTTGCGATCTTCCTGACCGGGATACCGGGTGCGACCCAGCCGCCAACATCTACTCTGAAACCTTCAGAGCAGTTGCGCCTCAACATGGGCGTACCACCTTCGGCCCAGCCTAATTCGCTTGGCGTTTTAGGTGGTGACATGGCAGGCTTCCCGAACGGGCGCCGTCTTGCTGACGATATAGTTGATGCATCTATCAAGGTGATGGCAGGCGCGGCATACCCGCTCTTCCACCCTGACTTCAAGCCCGATCCCCTGGCAGCCCAGCTAGGCGACGGTGTTGACACCAACGATGTGCCGTTCCGCAATGTGTTCCCCTATGTAGGGTTGGCACAGTGTAATACGGTATGCGGCGAGGGTGGAACAGGGGCTAGGAACGCAGGATACGCCGGCATGGCAGCACCATCTCAGCCAACAGCTGTACCCCCTCAGCCTCCTGTAGCGCCTCCCCCGGTCGTTCAACCACCGGTCGTTCAACCGCCGGCCGCGCCGCCACCTGCTCCAGTTGGCATGCCGAGGACAGGGCTTGTCCAGAGCGAAAACTATGGCTTAGTCCTGGGGTTGGTATTCATGATTATCGGCCTGGCACTTGCCGGTGGATATGCGGCTCGCCGCAAGTCCACTGTTGAAGTGTCGGACAGATAACTATGGTTTACATGGGCAGGTCAGAAGGGGCCTGCCCATGTATAGCCCAAACAAATACAACATACTCATACATAGGAAGAAGGCAATCTGAGCAGGGACCAATAAGTATCTATCACGTCTACACTTTATAAACTGCACGAATTACGTGCCCAAGACACATTAAGGAGACAAAACTTTGAAAACCCTAAGATTTATCAACGCGACGCTTGCGGCGCTAATGGTGTTCGGACTGGCAGCAGTCGGTTTCAGTGCTGACCAGGCAGGCGCCTCAAGCCACCGCGAAGCTCCATTGATTAGTGAAGACCCGGTCGCCGACGGTACGGACGTATATGCGTTCGTCAGCCCGGAAGATCCCAACACCGTTACGCTCGTCGCCAACTGGATACCACTTCAGCAGCCCGCTGCCGGCCCTAACTTCTACAAGTTTGGGGATAACGTCCAGTATGAGATCAATATCGACAACGTAGGTAGCGCACGCGCCAACGTTACTTTCCGCTTCGAGTTTCGAACGGAATATCGCAGCCGGGACACTTTCCTGTACAACACAGGACAGGTTACTTCGCTTGACGACCCTGACTTGAATGTTCGCCAGTTCTACAATGTGACCAAGGTCACCCGTGAGTTCGACAACAATGGCCGCTTTGTTCGCGGCACAAGCACGGTGCTTGGCAGTAACTTGCCTGTAGCGCCTGCTAATATAGGTCCTCGTTCGACCCCGAACTATGAGGCAGATCTTGGCCTCCCGGCCGTCCGCAACCTCGCAGGCGGTGGGAAAGTCTTTGCCGGTCCTCGTGACGACCCATTCTTCGTTGACCTCGGTTCGGCCTTCGATCTACTGGGCCTCCGCCCGTTGAACGCAGCCCACCTTATACCGCTGCCCGCCGCACCTGGTGTGGATGGCGTGGCCGGATATAACGTACATACCACAGCTATTCAGGTGCCCAAGAGCAGCCTGGGCGCAACCAACGGCGTTATAGGCGTCTGGTCGTCATCTAAGCGCCAGCAAACAGTCATCACGAACCCGTTTACCGGCACTATCACTCGCTCCGGTCAGTGGGTAAACGTGTCGCGCCTCGGTATGCCCCTAGTGAACGAAGTTGTAGTTCCCCTCGCCTTCAAGGATGCGTGGAACTTCTCCAGGCCTGACGGCGATGCCCGGTTTGGCGGGGCTGTGTTGGCTCCCGAGCCTACACGTCTGATAAACTTCCTTTATCCTCCGGTGGTCAATGCTCCTGAGAGCGGCCGCACCGACCTTGTGGCCGTATTTCTCACGGGTATACAGGGTGTGAACCAGCTACCGAATGTAGTTGCTTCAGAGATGATAAGGCTCAACATGAACATAGCCCCTTCATCTACCCCGAACCGCCTGGGTCTCGTCGGTGGTGATACCAACGGCTTCCCGAACGGGCGTCGCCTTATAGACGACGTTACCGACATCGAGTTGCGTGCTCTGGTGTGCAGCTACGGCGCTGTCGGTACGGTTGGCCCATGTGACGCTTCGATCTATAACGTCTCGCCTAACAAGGACCTGACCGATGGGATCGATGCTAACGACAAGCCGTTCACAGCGAACTTCCCCTACATGGCTTCTCCCTTCCAAGGTTACGAGGCACAGCCTCCTACGACCGCTGCTGTGGGTGTTGCCATAGCGGGTGCCGGTCTCGTTCTGGCGGGCCTCTTCTTCTACAAGCGTCGCCGGGAGAATAACCGCGAGGTTATCGCCGACGATACAACTAACTAGTTTTTAGCTACAACAATGGTGGGTATGCACATGCCTGCCCACCATTGTTGCTCATCATATACATGGTCTTCAATAAGATAAACGATAGTATGATAGATTGATGAACGTTTATAAACAGTTTAAGAATATAGGAATGTGGGACTAAATCATGAGCTACTTTCAAAGCAAAACAACATTGATGCTGGCAATGGCGCTGCTGCTTGTCGGCTTGAGTTTGGTTTACAGGTCGGTATTCAGCTCCGGCCCTGAGGCACAATCGCCCGCTGTGTCTTCCGGCCCTGGTATGGCGCTAGCGTCGGGCGCTTCTGCCTCATCGGGATATACTGACCGCTTGATCGCAACTAACCAGGAGCAGTTAAAGGCCAACCCGCAAGACGTGAAGGCGCTGGCGGGACTCGGTACAGGTTATCTGCAAAAGGCGCGAGAGACGAACGATCCTACCTTTTACGCACAGGCCGAAACTGCCCTGCAGAAGGCCCTGGAAATTCAACCGGACTACTATGATGGCCTGGCAGGCATGGGATCGCTGGAGCTTTCGCGACATGCTTTCAAGCAGGCTGAAGAATGGGGAACGAAAGCACAACAAACAAGCCCCGGCAAGGCATATGCTTATGGTGTAATTGGGGACGCACGGGTCGAGCTTGGCAATTATGATGGGGCAATTGAGAGCTTTCAACAGATGGTAGATCTGCGGCCCGACCTCGGCTCTTACTCTCGCGTCTCTTACGCCCGCGAACTTTATGGCGACATCGATGGCGCTATCGACGCTATGCAGCAGGCGATTGAAGCGGGAAGCCCAGCCGCCGAAAATACAGCATGGTGCCGTGTGCAGTTGGGAAACCTCTATTTCAATAGTAACAGGGCAGAAGAAGCAGAGCAGGCATACAATGAGGCGCTACGCTCTTATCCTAATTACCTGCACGCACAGGCGGCCCTCGCTCAGCTAAGGTGGACGCAAGGTAAACCAGAGGAAGCAATCACGCTCTATAAGCAGTCTGTAGCCAGTGTACCGCTTCCGCAGTATCTTACGGCGTTGGGCGACCTGCACGCTAAGCAAGGCAACACACAGGCTGCCCAGGAGCAATATGACCTGGTGCAGTATATCTTCAAGGTATTCGAGACAAACGGTGTAGATGTGGCCGTCGAAAAGGCTGCCTTCCTCGCGGATTATGACCTCGACACACCAGAGGCTGCGAAGTTGATCGAGGAGGCCGCTAAGAGCCGTAATGATATTCATACCCAAGACACGCTTGCCTGGACGCTTTACCGGGCGGGCCGCTACCAGGAAGCGCTGGCCGCTCAAGAGAACGCGATGCGGCTTGGGACGAAGAACCCACTCTTCTATTTCCACCTGGGAATGATTCAGGCTGCGCTGGACGACAAAGTATCAGCACGAGCCAGCCTGCAAAAGGCTCTCGATATTAACCCGAACTTCAGCATCCGCTATGTCACAGAAGCGAAGCAGATGCTTGACAAACTTGCCAAGTAGGGAGCGTTATGAAGCCTATTCTTCGTCTGGTTCTTGTACTGTTTGCCGTTACCGGCCTTGTCTTCGTTTCAAGCCCCCGTTCCGCTTCCGCGCACCCTATGGGCAATTTCAGCGTCAACAAGTACAGTGCGCTCTCCGTTTCCACCGATAGGGTAACTATTCAATATATCGTAGACATGGCCGAGATCCCGGCTTTCCAGGAGCTTGGTACGATTACATCGACGAGAGGCGCGGACCCGACCGCCGCCGAGCGTGAAGCCTATTCGTCGCGGAAGTCGGCGGAATTGCTAAAGGCCCTGGGCCTCAAGTTAAACGGTTCCCCCCTGGCGTTGTCCCTGGAGAGAACTGCGCTTAGCTTTCCCCCAGGCAACGGCGGCCTGCCCACGCTAAGGCTGGAGATGGACCTGTTTGCGTTGCTGCCCGCCTCGGCTAGAGGCACACTTAATTACGAAGACAACACCTTTGCTGGGCGGATCGGCTGGCATGAGATTATCGCCATCCCAGGCACAGGTATCACTCTTGAGGAGTCAAGCGTTCCCAGTGTCGATCAAAGCAAAAGCCTGACAGTGTACAACCCCGACTTGCTCAATAGCGCGCCCTCTGTCATAGCGGCATCGGTGAAGTTCGCTCCGGGGGTAACAACGTCGGGTGTAAATAGCGCCACATCTAGTACGCAGCCTGCTCAGGCGGACTTTCTGGTGGGCGAGTTTGAGTGGGTCCAGCAACAGACCATTGCTCTCACCTCTGTCATCAGCCAGGACGATCTGCCTTTGGCGGCTTTACTGGTCGCTGTGATGATAGCATTTCTCGCGGGCGCTGCCCACGCCCTTTCACCTGGGCATGGCAAGGCTGTGGTCGCGGCCTACATGGTCGGCAGTCGTGGCACACCACTCCATGCATTCATCCTCGGCGCGACGATTACCTTCAGTCATACAATCGGAGTATTTCTTCTCGGCTTCGTCGTGCTGGCGCTCGCCGATTATATTCTCCCCGAAACGCTATATCCGTGGCTGAAGTTTAGCTCCGGCATCTTGCTGGCGTTCCTGGGCGTAACCCTCTTTGTACAGCGGTTTCGCGCATGGCGTCGGTCGACCGTTGCGGCACAGCCAATCGAATCGAGCCATGCTCATGCTCACGAGCATGGCCTTGCCCACACTCACGACGACCCTGCTCATGGACATGATCATCATGAGCACGATCATTCGGTTCCACACAAGCATGGGCTTTTCAGCAAACCGCACACCCACATGCCTACTGATGGGGAGCAGGTAACAATGGGTGGTCTATTGGCGCTCGGCATCACGGGTGGGATCATACCATGTCCTTCTGCGCTGATGGTGTTGCTGGTGGCCGTTCAGTTTGGCAAAGTAGCCCTCGGTCTGCTCTTAATCCTGGCTTTTAGCCTGGGACTGGCGCTTGTAATCAGCGTTATTGGGCTACTGATGGTCTACAGTCGCACGCTTTTGAACAAGGCAAAGTTCAACAGCGGCCTGCTGCTCAGGTTGCCGATGGTGTCGGCGCTCGCGGTCTCCTGCCTCGGTATTTTCCTGGCGCTTGGAGCGTTCGGGAGCTGATTGTACTCTAGGGGCAAGCTTGCGAATTGTGATTTTTGGTGATCGGTGGTCGGTTATTATT
>JBDSDS010000008.1:0-4308 GCA_039920445.1 Chloroflexia bacterium | reverse complement strand
GAAGGTGCGGGGCGAGGCGTACCAGTGGAGGGTGAGCTTATCGCGGGTGATGCTCTGCCAATCGTTGGCTTCATCGAGCCAGGTAAGGGTTTTCCGAGCGGAGAGGGTAGTACCGCCTGACTTGTTCGTAACGCGCCAGCGGTACCAGATGGTCGCACCGGGAGGCTCGGAGCCGGACTTGCGCATCTCCCAGGTCCAGGAGACGTCGGCTGAGGTCTTGCCTGGCTGGAAGTCGGGGAATGCCTTGGCGGTGACGGTGCCGCAGGTGAGCTTTTCGACGCCGTATTCGAGGACGATGCGCTCTATGGTGGAGGAGTCCTCTATGCGGGCTTTGAAGGTAAGCCTGTCGGGGAACTCGAGGGTTACGCCGCGATCTTCGATTTTGGCGGTGCTTTGGGCGGAAAGTGGGGAAGCGCCCAAAGATAGAGTTATCAGGAGTGAAAAAATGAATGTGAAAATGGCTTTTCTTGCCGTCATGCAACCTCTCTGACTGTGGCTATGTCTTATGGCCGTATCGCGGCGAATGAATTCGCGGTCTGTTTACGAGCGAAGTCCGCCTGCGCGGACTTCGCTCGTAAATAGACCGCGAATATGAGCGTAATGAATTGGCAGAGCCAAGAAGCTCTCGCCTGGCGTCGATCATAGGTCACAACCACACTAAGCGAGGTTGCATGACGGCAAAAAAAGCTATTTTCACCTTCATTTCCGCACTCCTAATAACTCTCTCTCTGGGCGCTTCCACGGTCGCCGCCCAAAGCACCGCCAAAATTGAAGATCGCGGCGTAAAGCTAGAGTTCCCCGACAGGCTCACCTTCAAAGCCCACATAGAGGACTCCTCCACTATAGAGCGCGTCGTCCTCGAATACGGCGTCGAAAAGCTAACCTGCGGCACCGTCACCGCCAAAGCCTTCCCCGACTTCCAGCCAGGCAAGACCTCAGTCGACGTCTCATGGACCTGGGAGATGCGTAAGTCCGGTTCCGAGCCGCCCGGCTCAACCATCTGGTATCGCTGGCGAGTTACGAACAAGTCAGGCGGCACTACCCTCTCCGACCGCAAAACCTTCACCTGGCTTGATGACACAAACGATTGGCAAAGCCTCACCCGCGACAAGCTCACCCTCCACTGGTACGACTCGCCGCGCACCTTCGCCCAGGAGCTGCTCGACTCGGCCTCCTCTTCCCTCACCCGCCTGGCCCAAACAACAGGCGTCACCCCACAATCCCAACTCCACCTGTACATCTATGCTGACAACAATGATATGAAAGATGCGGTGCTCTACGAGCCGGGCTGGACAGGCGGGCAGGCATTCCCCAGCAACAACATAGTCATCATAGGCATCAACCCTGACACCATAGACTGGGGTAAGCGCACCGAAGCCCACGAGCTTACTCACCTCCTGGTCGGCTTCCTCACCTTCTCATGCCTGAGTGACGTACCGACATGGCTCAACGAGGGAATAGCCGTCTACGGCGAGGGCGGCCCCAGCAAAGAGTCCCAGGATCAACTAAAGTCAGCAGTCAAAGAAAACACGCTCATCTCGGTACGCGCCCTCAGCGGTGGTTTCTCCGAGCACCCCGACAAGGCTGACCTCTCCTATTCCCAATCTTACAGCCTCGTCAACTTCCTCATCACCGAGTTCGGGCGCGACAAGCTCCTCCTGCTCTTCGACAACATGAAGCAGGGAACCACAACCGAAGATTCCCTCAACGCCGCATACGGCTTCGGTCTCGACGGCCTCGAAGACAGGTGGCGCGCATCGGTCGGAGCCAAACCAAGACGCTCAGAGGGTGTGGCGGCCACAGTTACAGTCAGGCCAACCGTCGTGCCTACCTACGCTCCGGTTAGCGCCGCCCCCGTATCGGCCTCCATCGAAAGCGAGCCTACCCCCGAAGATGAGGCAGAAGAAGCTCGCATAGGCACTGCATCAACTCCAGGCCAGGCGCAGCCGCAACCTTCCGGGTTCAACTTCTTGCTTGCTGTCGGCATCGCTGCTGCGGTAGCTCTTATACTGATCGTGCTCTTAGTCTTCGTAATAGCCAGGAGGAGGCGCGCATGAGATCGTCTATTAGTCGCCACGTATTCACGAACAGGCAAGCTTTTCTGCTTGTGTGTTGTCTTCTCTTTGCTACATTCCTGGCAACCTCCTCAACCACGCCGTCTCACCAGGCCAACGCTTCTATTCTAGCAGCTCCTTCGCCAACAGCGAAGACCAGGGCTGCACTCCCCACCGCCACTATCGCCCCACCCCCGGTCGCCGAAGATGGGCATTACAGCAACCCTGACCTCGGCATCTCCCTCGACTACCCCAATAGCTGGATAGCTCAACCCGGCGAAGAGGAAACCACCCTCACCTACCTCGTCTCTCCATCTGATGATCCTGTAGTGGCCGTTATCTTCTATAGCCCCATGCCCACCGACTCGACTACGGAAGACGTCGCCAAGCAGCTACGCGACGAGATAGTCGCCGAGGACACAGGAGTAGACAACATCAGCGACCGCGCCATGAAGGTCAAGAGCGGACAGGAAGGCTGGATGAGCGAATTCTCCTCCGAGAATCCCGATGGTGGCCCGCGTCACTTTGTTATGCTGTCCGCGCCTTTCGGCGGCAGGCTCTTCTCTGTGGTCACCTTCGGCTCCAAGTCCCAGATCGACGATAACCGTAAAGCCATCCGCGACATGATGTCGAGCGTCACCCTCTCAAGCTCTGGCCTCTACGGCATCCCACGCGACCAGGCGTTCGTCCTTGCGGGCGGTGAGTCGAACAACCCTCGCGCCTACGACCCTGCCACAGGAGGGGGCAACAACCTCATCTTCAGCGGCCTTGTCATGCTCAACCGCAAGCTGGAAGTAGTGCCTGACCTCGCCGAATCATGGGAGATCAGCCCCGACGGAATCATCTACACTTTCCACCTCCGCAAAGACGCCCGCTTCCACAACGGCAGGCAGGTAACAGCCCAGGACGTTATCTACTCCTGGGAGCGCGCCGCCGATCCCAAACTCGCCTCCGACTCCGTGCTAACCTATTTGGGCGACATAAGAGGCATCAACGAGCGCAACGCTGGAGAGTCCGAACATATCAGCGGCCTAAAAGCTATCAACGACCAGACCCTCCAGGTGACAATAGACGCTTCCAAACCTTACTTCCTCATGAAGCTCACCTACGGCACATCCTCCATCGTCAATCGTGAAAACGTCGAGTCCGGCCCCGAATGGTACCGCACCCCAGTAGGCACCGGCCCCTACAAGCTCATACGCTGGGAGCCGCTCAAGATGCAGCTTTACGAGCGCAATGATGACTTCTACTCACGCCCACCCGCGATCCGCTTCGTAATAATCGAGCTTTTCAAAGGGCAGGGCATCCGCCTGTATGAAAACGATGAAGTTGACATAACCGGCGTGAGCCTGTTCGATGTAGAGCGCGTCCGTGACCCCGGCGAGCCTCTTCGCAAAGAGCTTGTTGAGGGCGTGAGCATGTGTACCGACAAGGTCAGCTTCGATCTGGCCCAGCCGCCCTTCGACGACCTCAAAGTGCGCGAGGCGTTCTCTCTGGCTATCGACAGGCAGCGTTATCTCGACGTGGTGCAGCGCGGCATAGGCGTCCCGGCGCACGGCCTCTACCCGCCTGCCCTCCCAGGCTACAAGCACGGCCAGAAAAGCCCAGATTTCGACCCCGCCCTCGCCAAACAGCGCCTATCCGAATCGCGCTACGGCTCGGCGGACAAATTGCCCCCCATTATATTCACAGCCGGTGGCTTCGGCAGCGATACCGGAGCCGCCCTCTCCGCCCTCGTAGATATGTGGCGCACCACCCTCGGCGTCAACATCGAGATCGAAAATATCGAGCCTGATAACTACCTCGACGAGATATACGCGGGCAGGCACGGCCAACTCTTCTTCAGCGGCTGGTGCGCCGACTACCCCGACCCAGAGAACTTCGCCGACGCCCTCTTCCACTCGAAGGCCCAGCAGAACGAAGGCCATTACTCCAATCCTACCCTCGATGCCCTCCTCGAAAAGGCCCGCATAGAGCGCGACGTGACTAAACGCATCGACATGTACCAGCAGGCCGAGCAAATTATCATCGCCGACGTCCCCGCCATCTTCCTCAACCACGACCTCGCCTTCACCCTGGTCAAGCCACGCATCAAAGGCTATGTCTTCTCCCCCATAGACATCCCTATAGAGCGCTACCTATCTATACAGAAATAAACGCAAACTCGTAGGGGGCATGGTGCGCCATTCGACACTGACGAAAAGAGAAGATGCAATACCGTAGGGGCGGACCCGTGTGTCCGCCCTGTTCGTTA
>JBDSDS010000007.1:0-3786 GCA_039920445.1 Chloroflexia bacterium | reverse complement strand
TGCTACGTCGCAGCAGGATGTCCTCTACGACAAAATCCCGGTAATTCAGGGCACACCCACCCCTACGCCTACAGGCACCTTGCCGACCTCTACGCCAACCCGCACGTCCACCCTCACACCTATCCCTACAGCGACCCCATGCGGAGCAACAGGGAACTACACAATAGCGACGGGGACAGCCACAATAGTAGCAGGCACAGTCAACATAGGGTCGGCATGCGATGACTGTGTAACCGATGTAGTCCTCCCCTTCCCCTTCCAACTGTATAACCAGTCCTTTACAGGGGTAGGTCTAGACTCTAATGGCAGGGCACTCTTCCCAACGGGACCCTCAAACTTCGTCAACAGCTGCCTGCCAGCCACAGGAGATACCTACACCATCTACCCATACTGGACCGACCTGAGAACTGATGGAGCAGGTGACGGTATATTCACTTCGGTGAGTGGAGCAGCCCCCAACCGCATCTTCAACATCGAGTGGAGGACCTCCTACTTCTCAGGAGGAGGCAACGCCAACTTCACCCTCAGACTGTACGAAGGGCAGCCTGGTGGTAACAGCCGCTTCGACGTAATCTACGGAGTGGTAACCCAGGGGAACGCATCAGCGACAGGTGGAGTACAGCGCAACGCCACGGCAGGCAACAACACCCAGGACTTCTGCAATGGAGCAGGAGGAGCGTCCACAGGTCTAAAGAGTTACACACTCCCCCTCTCATGCGGTAGCGTTACCCCTGCCACCTCTACCGCCACCCGCACTTCTACAACCATCCCTACAAGCACACGCACGCTCACTGCTACGGCTGGCCCTCCTACTAACACTGCTACCCTGGTCCCGCCGACTTTGACGCCTACTATCACACCTACCGTAGGCTGCGCCCCCTTGAACAGGCAGGTCAACATTGAGAGCTTTGCTTTCCAGCCTCAGAACATCACCGTCTCCGTTGGCTCGATTGTGCAGTGGACCAACCTTGATCAGGCCGCGCATGACGTTCATAGCGCAGGCAATTGGACCAGCCCCCTATTGAATCAGGGAGAGTCGTTTAGCTTCACCTTTAACTCCGCAGGAACCTATTCCTACATTTGCCAACCGCACCCGTTCATGACAGGCACAATCACCGTTATCGGTGGCTGCACGCCGACTGTCACTAATACGCCGGTCCCGCCAACCTCTACCAACACCGTAGTCCCGACGGCGACGAGCTGCCCACTACAGTTCAGCGACGTACCTGCTACAAACACCTTCTACCCGTTCGTGCGCTGCCTTGTATGCCGTGGCATAATCTCCGGCTACTCAGACGGCACGTTCCGCCCGAACAACCAGGTGACACGCGGCCAGCTTTCCAAGATGGTCTCTAACTCTGCGGGCTACAACGAATCGATCACTGGGCAGACCTTCACGGACGTGCCACCTTCCAACACCTTCTATGTCTGGATCGAACGCCTCACACGGCGCGGTCATATGACCGGATATGTTTGCGGTGGGCCGGGCGAGCCTTGTGTAAACAACAGGCCCTACTTCCGCCCGTTTGCCAATGCTACCCGCGGTCAAATCTCCAAGATTGTATCCAATGCGGCAGGCTACAGCGAGAACTACACAAGCCAGACGTTCCAGGATGTGCCTGCGTCTAACGAGTTCTACCAGTTCATCGAGAGACTTGCGGCACGCGGCATCATCGGCGGCTATCCATGCGGCGGGCCGGGCGAGCCTTGCGTAAACAACAGGCCATACTTCCGCCCGTTCAACGATGCGACGAGGGGCCAGGTATCGAAGATAGTGGCAAGCGCCTTCTATCCTAACTGCCAGACCCCGTAGTCAAAACCATCCGGCAACTAGGCTACGTAAAGAGAGGGGAATTGCTCCCCTCTCTTTTTGTTTAATCTACGAAAGCGCAACAGCCAATGAAGATAAGCCCAGACCGGCATACCGAAATCCAGATACAAGCGCGCCGCATCGGCTTCGCCTGTACCGTAATGGGGATAGACGTGCGGGCCAACGATACCAGAAAGTGGCAAAATAATCCCCATCTACGCGTCAGCCTGGATAACGTCACGAAGATACTAGAGTATACCCACGGCCTCGGCATCCGTATGTATCGCCTCAGCACGGACGTAGCGCCCTACTACACAGACACCACCCGCCCTCAGTTCGGTAGGCAGCTAGAGGAGAGCAAAGAGCAACTGGCCGAAGTGGGCGCACTTGCACGACGCCTCGACATACGCCTCAGTATGCACCCCGGCCAATACACAGTCCTAAACTCGCCTAACGAAACCACCTATGACTCCGCCGTGCGTGAGTTACAGTACGCCGCCGATCTCCTTGATCTCATGGGCCAACCCCCAGACAACAAAGTGATCGTGCATGTAGGCGGGGCCTATGGAGAGAAAGATGCCGCCATGCGCCGCTGGGTCGAACGCTACCCACTGCTCGCCAACAATGTTCGCGCCCGCCTCGTAATCGAGAACGACGATACCATTTACAATGTCGCCGAAGCGCTTTACATCAGCAGAGAAACAGGTGTGCCCGTAGTGTTCGACAATCTCCACCACGAAGTCAACCCCAGCCCCAACCCGGCAGACGATGGCAACCTTTCAGAAGTCAATGCCCTGGAGCTATGTCTACTGACGTGGCCCTCCGGCCAGACCCCAAAAATCCACTATTCGGAGCAGCGCACTGAGCCTGTACAGGTACGCGTCAAGGGCAAAGGCGTACGTATGCAGGCCCCCTCTCGCGGCGCCCATGCAGAATACTTGGACCCTGCCCGCTTCGCCGCCTTCCTGACGTCTGCTGCTCATCTTTCCTTCGACGTTATGTTTGAAGCTAAAGCCAAAGAATTGGCAGCCGTGCGCGTGCTTGACTACCTCAAAAACACGACAACCATTACATAGACACATTCCCAGCCCTTCATAACTCGATCTTGCACATCCTCCTCGTGTAACTTTGACGCCCGCCCGACGTATCTCTATAATAGGTCAAGACACAACTTGCTCTTATCGTATAATTCAAAACTCATAATTCAAAAAGCGGAGGAGCGTATGGCAGACGAGCTTACGCTGCAATCAACACTATCCAGGGCGACAATTCCGATCATGAATACCCCCCAGCTGGTCTACTGCCTGCTGGAGATGAAGCCAGGCGCTACAGTGGCCCGGGGGTCGCTTCCACTTAATTTAAGCCTGGTAGTCGACCGTAGTGGCTCGATGAGTGGGCAGAAGATCGAAAGCCTGCGCGACGCGACTAATCTGGTGCTCGACATGCTCCAGCCGCAGGACTACATATCAATTATCTTCTTCAGCAGCCGGGTCGATGTTGCCTTCCCTTCTCAGCAGATAACCAGCCCCGCCCAATTGAGCGAGATGAAGACTCGTATCTCCCGACTCTCTGCCGAAGGCAGCACGAAGATGGCCCCCGCCATGGAAGCAGGCCTTGTCGAGCTTCGCAAGCAGATGCCCGCCGGCAGGGGAGGCACCCACGTCAGTCGTCTTGTACTGCTCACCGATGGCATCACCGAAAAAGAAAAGAAATGCCTTGAGCAGGCCGATGAAGCAGCTCAGCTTGGCGTCCCAATTACCGCCCTCGGCATCGGAAAAGACTGGAATGACAAGCTTATGGAGGAGATAGGCAAGACCAGCGGCGGCGACGCCGATTACATCTCCTCTCCCGACCGCATTCGCACCCACTTTGCCCGCACCGTCCAGCAAATGCAGGCCGTCGCCCTGAAGAACGCTCTTTTAAGGGTACGCCCGGCCCTCGGCATCGAAGTACGCAGCGTCTACAGGGTCCACCCG
>JBDSDS010000006.1:0-3568 GCA_039920445.1 Chloroflexia bacterium | reverse complement strand
CAATCCCTGCAGGAACCCGTCGGGCAGCGGGATAGTGCCATAAGATGCGCCGGTCGGTTCAAGGATGGCACACGCTATATCGCCAGGCTGCTCGGCGAATATACGCTCGACTTCTTCCAGGTCGGTGGGGGCTACGATAACGTTGTCCAGTACAGCCTGATCTACCCCAACCGACGAGGGCACACTGAAGGGGGCCTGAAAGCCCGCCGTCATCGCGTCCGACCAGCCGTGGAAGTGGCCCTGGAACTTAAGGAACTTTTGCCTGCCCGTAAAAGCGCGAGCCAGGCGCACCGCCATCATGGTTGCCTCGGTGCCCGATCCGGTGAACTTGATGCGCTCGGCGGAGGGCACTATTCGCTGGATAAGCTCGCCCCATTCGACCTCCAACGCGTGTGAACCGCCGTAATGAGTGCCTTTGCTCATCTGGCGTTGCACTGCCTCTATTATCTCAGGGTGGCCGTGCCCCAGGAGGAGCGCGCCGTGCCCCATCCAGTAGTCGATGTACTCGTTGCCATCAACATCCCACTTGCGTGAGCCTTGCGCCCGGTCGATGTAGACAGGCTCCATCGCGCCGAAATAGCGGTGGTCGTGCGTGACCCCGCTTGGGAAGACCTTGAGGGCGCGGCTATAAAGCTCGTGCGACCGCGCATTAGTTGCTGAAGATTGTAGCTTAGAATCCACCATTGGCTTATCCTGTTCCTCTCTACCTAAAAGGAGCTTTCGATGAAACCTTTTGTGCCCTCCGGACCTCGCAGGCGCAACCTGATCGGACCCAGGTTCGGGTCAAATATCAACTCAAATGTGAAAAACCGGCAGCAATCTCGCTCAGTAATGATGAACTGCAAGAGTTTAGCAGCCCATGCATCCGTGCCCGAAAATAGGAACTCATATCCATCCTCTAGCTCAATTCTCTGCTGAACCTCGCTGAAAATGTTTGTTGAGATTTCTTCACCGCGTTCAGCCTGCTCCGGTTCCGATAAGGTACAAGCGATGGGCAAAACAGCCGACGCTTCTTCAATGCGATTTTCCATGTCAAACTCCTGGAGACTTGCTCTCTACTTTCTTTGAGATGGTTTATTTAGATCTGTGTTAGAACAGTAACCGTTCGCTCATTTTGCACGTTGCCGGTGTTCAAAGTAGACTTCGGCTCAAGGAGCAATACGTGCGCCTCTTCCTCGGCGATTGGTAGGTGCTCTATGTCCCTGGGGATGATAGCAAACTCGCCCTCTTCCAGCCATATATCACGGTCGCGCAGCCTGATGAGCAGTCTTCCTTTGACTACCAGGAAAAGCTCGTCCTCATCCTCGTGGTGGTGCCAGGTGAACTCTCCCTTCAGTTTCACCAATTTGACGTGGGAGTCGTTGAGTTCGCCCACGATCTTGGGACTCCAGTAGTCTTGAAAGAGACTGAGCTTGTCGGCGAGATTTACTTTCTCTATCACATGGGCCTCCTTCTCAGGCTACGACTAAACCCATTTCCCTTGTTACACTGAGCAGCGCGTCTACGACAGCCACCGGATCGACGAGCATGTGGAAGTGCATCCCTACCATCTTAGCAGAAAGCCACCTCTGTTGCTCGACATGGCGAAGAGAATCAGCGTATACATACTCGTCATCAGATCTGAAAGCTATAAAGGAACAAGGGGCATCGGGCCAGCCGTCAAACACGGGGATAGGCTCCTCGTATACCGCCAGGGGTAGAGGTTTCAGGTCCGCGACGAAGCGTGCTCTCGTTTGGTCGTCAGGGATGACTTGGGCAAGATCGGCGTCTGTCCAGGTAGGTAGAAGACCGTCAATGGCCGAACGACGGAACTGCTCGGCTGCTTCGTGTTCGAATCGGTCGAGACGGCCCTTTCCATCCTGAGGAATGCCTGCGTCGACGAAGATATAGCCAGCGATAGGCCTGCCCATTACCTGCCTGATAGCTGGCAGTAACATACCCGCGCCGCTATGGGCTACAAGAACAACAGCCTCGTCCGGCGGTAGGGTTTGGGTGCTCCGAGCGACGGCATAAGCGTGCTGCTTCCAATAGGGGACGTCACTGCCTGGGTTGCTCGTAAGAGAAGGTACGACCACCTTGATCTGCCTCTGCTCGAACTCTTTTGCCACCAAAGCCCAGGTGAAAGGCCCAACGAGCGGGCTGTGTATGAGGATGAATGCCGACATTGAAAACTCATAGCCACTTCTGCCACAACAGGCCGACGACTACAAGCGCCTCCATTCCTCGACATCGATATCGCGGCCAAGTATTTCTTCCACTTCACGTACCATGAATCCAAGCTGAGCTACAGAATACTCACTGTTTGGAAGGGATAGCGAGTCGGTGTTGCCTAAAGACCATGAACTGGTGACGTGTTCCAGAAAAAGGGCCATCGAAATCGAGCCGCCTTAGCTTCCGTACAAATCGTGGCGCTTACAGGGTGTCCACCGGCTCACGGGTCAGCTCCTTGTTGAGGTCAATGCCACCTAGAATGGGCAGCGTGTGGCCTGGCTTAAGCCCGACCAGGGTCCATTCCTCGAGCGTGGGGCGTAACTCGCGCTCGCATTCGCGCAAGGATGTCCCGAAAGCCACGACGCCTTTGCACGAAGGGATGCGTCCGGCGAATGTTCCGTCCTCCAGTTTGTCGTAAGCGGCTTCGGACATACCGTGATCTATATACTCACTCAAGATATATTGCATGGCCATATCTTCTCCCCCGTCAGGAACGCGAGCTTCTTTATCTCTTGACCAGATTGAGCAGCCCGCGAAGGAACAAGAGGGCCGTCAATACACCACCGCCAAAGAGTGTATAGCCCCGCCACGTGGGGGGAGGCTGGACGACAACACCACTGGGGGGCACGTAGCTACGCATGCGCCACCAGAGTCGAATCATCTCCAAGAATGCCCGTAGCACTACCTTGATGCTCGCGCCCGATTGCTCACCTTCCAGGCGGGGGTAGTGGTTCACACCGACCTGGGTAATGTTGCAACCCTGCACGTTAGCCTTAGCGAGTATCTCTGTGTTGATAAGAGCGCCGGGCGACTCCAGGTTGATGCCGCGCAGCACCTCGCCGCGCATAATCTTGAAGGCGCAATCTATGTCGCGCACCTTGATGTCAAACAGTAGCTTGACGGCGGTGCCGAACAGCTTGGCGTTCAGGAGGCGATGGGCAGGGTCGTTGCGCTTGATGCGGTACCCGGCGACGATATCGTAATCGGGCACATGGGGCGTAAGAAGATGTATATCGTTGATGTCAAACTGACGGTCCGAGTCCATGAACATAATGAAGTCGCCGGTGGCCGCGTTGAAGCCGCTCGTTACCGCCGCCCCGTACCCACGATTGACAGGGTGGTTTACCACGCGCACGTGGGGATTCTCTTCGGCGAGGGCCTGAGCTATTTCGAGGGTGCGATCCTTCGAGCCATCGTTCACTACGACTATCTCATAGTCACTGAAGGCTGTGGGTAAGACCTGCGCCGCTTCTTCGACAACGGTGCGGATGTTCGGCTCTTCATTATGGGCAGGTAGCACCAGCGAGATTTTACCTTCAACTTTGCTGTTTTCGCCGGTTGCCTGTTCTTTTGTTTC
>JBDSDS010000005.1:0-4092 GCA_039920445.1 Chloroflexia bacterium | reverse complement strand
TGAGAAGACGATACCATGCAGAAATAGCGAGACAAAAAGGTGGGAGTCTTCTTCTCTCTGTACTATAAGACCCACACAAAAAGGAGAAGCAGAATGAAATTCGATCTAAGTAATCGTTTGAGGCTATCGCTCATTGCCGCGTTCGCTATAGGCTCTGTGGGGTTGATTACCCCCATGTCGGCGTCGTTCGCGCAGCAGGGGGGTAATGTTCCTATCGCGGCGCCCGTCGCCTTACAGGGGGATGACGGTTCACGGCCGGCGCCGCCTTCAATCGGGGCCGCTGTGCCACTGTCGTACTTTGGCCCCGCGCCGTCGGGAGCCTTGAATGACCCTAAAGCCAACGCGCTCGTTGGTCCCAAGCAACTCCTGCGATCAGGCACAGTCAACGAGGACGGCACGATCACCCTCCCGCTTTACAGGGGCAAGATGAGGGATGGCACGCTCGTCTGGTACATTTTGACTGACACTACAGACCAGGGAAACGCGGACGCATTAGGCCTAAACTGGGCACCGAAAATGGCCTATGCTGGGGCGGGCGGCCCGGCAGTGCGCCTGGGGCGCCTTGAGAAAGACCTGACCCTGACCTTCGGGGCAGGCGGTGTGGATTTCCGACCAGCGCGTACATTGGTGCCCGGCGATGCGCCCAAGCCTTTCCCGCCCAAGCAGGCGCTGCCAGGCTCAGTCGGCGACGCGAATTACACTCCGCTCGTGCGTATTGAGAACGCAGGCGGCCATATCTATAATGCGCCTGTTGTAGCCTATGGGACCGATGCCGCGCAACTCAACTTCTGCAACGGCAATGTTGACTACACCAGGGTGCATGACCGCGTGACCAAGATTTGCCCTGAAGGGCAGGCGGGCGGCACGGTGACGCTCCAGACGACCCCCATCTTCAGCTTCGCAAAGCCCGCAACTTATATCAGTATGGATGCTTCGGATCCCATGGTTGCGACGCTTGACAATGGCACTTTCGCGCCCGCCATGGCCAATCTCCAAATAGGCTTCGATGATGGCGCGTTCAGCGCGGTCGAGCGTTTGTTCGTGATAGCGAACGGCCCAACCGGCAGCGATAATCCCCAAAGGCAAGGGCTTTTCAGCGCACTGTCCGACAAAGATGCCCAGGGCAAGGGGCTTCCTCCTATCAACCTGATCGGCGGCATCCCTACCGTCGCCCTAGACTACAGTCCACTATGGGACCTCAACCTGGGCGAATGGACGCCGAACGCGATTGCCAAAGGCTATCGCAGCCGGATGATAGATGAGTTCCAATACCTGGGCATGGTCCAGCTTGGGCATATCACAGGGCCTGGCGGCAAGCCTTTTGGCTCGACCGGCATCATTGTCAACTGCCCGATCATTATGCGCTTCCTCTAGAAGCTAGTAGCTGCTGGCTATCAGATGCTAACTGATAGCCAGCAGCTAAGAATCAAGGAGTTTACCATGCGACGTGTTATCTTGCTCATTCTAGCGTTGCTTACCGCCGGGCTGTTCAGTCCAAGCGGGTCGCAGGCGCAGCAGGGAGGGAGACTATGCTTCAATGTGCCGGGCATTACAAACTGCATCGAGGGGCGTTTCCGACAATTCTGGGAGCAGAATGGCGGTCTGGCTAACTTTGGCTATCCGATTTCGCCACAGGCCGCGCATCGGGTGGGGGAAGACGCCTTTGTGATCCAGACTTTCGAGCGTGCTCGTTTCGAGCTTCACGCGAAGAACCCTCGCCCATACGACGTGCTCATGACCAGGCTGGGTGACGAGCGGCTGAAGCAGCTTGGACGCGTCTGGCAGCTTCTCCCCAGAGGAACGCAGCAGGCGGGTTGCCTCTTCTTCGCCGAAACTGGGCATAGCATCTGCAATCAGGAAGGGAACTTTGGCTTCAAGAGCTACTGGGAAAGCAACGGGCTGCGGGAAACTTCGCTAGACCCATTCAGGCGCGCGCTTGCGCTCTTCGGGTTGCCGCTCACGGAACCTACTATGGAGCGGAGCGCGTCGGGCGTGATGGTGCTGACCCAGTGGTTCGAGAGGGCGCGCTTCGAGTTCCACCCAGGCAACCCACGCGCATCAAGGGTGTTGCTCGGCCTACTGGGCAACGAAACCCAGGCTGCCTTGCCGCCGCCAGGGGGCGCGTGCAACGGCATACCGCTTGCCGTGGACGCGGTTGTCGCCTCGAACTGCATAAGGGTTGGCACAAGCTTCACCATCGAAGTATCGCGCTTCGCCCCTAACCAGGAGTTGAATTACTGGATCATCGACGAGCCTGGCTTTGTTGTGGGGGCGGTACAGACCGTTCGCGCCGACGGTACGGGCAAGGCTAGCGTAACCGTAGACACCCGCAACTTCGCCGGTGTCGCGCTCAAGCCGGGTAACTACGTCTTCTTGGCGCGAGACGTAGATGAAACGACCCTACCAGCGACCGCGCCATTTCGTCTTCTACCGTAAAGCTAGGGCCTTCGCTCACATCAGAACTTCCGCTATACTCTGCAAGCGGAAGGGCCGTGGTATATACCACGGCCCTTCGTTCTACCCACTTTGTACCCTAGCAATGACGCTTACGGGAAGATGCCCCTCATGCGGGTGACTTCGGCTACGCGGGAGATGGCTAGCATGTAGGCTCCGGTGCGCATGTCTACCGAGTTGTTGTTCGCTGTCTCGTGAACGTCCTTGAACGCCTGCTGCATCACTCGCTCCAGCTTCTTGTTGACCTCGTCCTCGGCCCAGTAGTAGCCCTGGATGTTCTGCGCCCACTCAAAGTAGGAGACGGTAACACCGCCCGCGTTGGCGAGGATGTCGGGGAGGATCATGATGCCCTTCTCGAAGAGGATGCGGTCGGCCTCGGGGGTGGTGGGGCCGTTGGCTGCCTCGGCGATCAGTTTGGTCTTGATGCGGTCGGCATTGTGCTTGGTGATGACGCTTTCGAGGGCGGCTGGGACCAGGATGTCGCACTCGATCTCGAGCAGGTCTTCGTTGCTGATGTCGTCCGAGCCGCTGAAGCCTGAGAGCGTGCCGTGCTCCTGCTTGTAGCGGAGGGCGCTGTTGGCATCGATGCCCTTGGTGTTGACGATACCGCCCCGGCTGTCAGAGGCAGCGATGACGACAGCGCCATCCTCTGAGAGTAGGCGTGCGGCGATAGAGCCGGCGTTGCCGAAGCCCTGCACTACGACCCTTGCTCCCTGGAGGCTCATACCCTTCGCCTTGGCTGCCTCGC
Organism: Chloroflexia bacterium; assembly: GCA_039920445.1. Taxonomy (GTDB): domain Bacteria; phylum Chloroflexota; class Chloroflexia; order QHBQ01; family JADMIH01; genus JADMIH01. The sequence goes on along the minus strand of JBDSDS010000005.1, from coordinate 890 downwards.
GTGTGACGAATTGCAGGCCGCGAGCCGTAGCCTCGTTGCGCCCTAAAGAGCCACCGATGCCGATGGGCTTGCCTGTGATCAGGCCGGGCACCGGATAGCCCCGAAGCATCGAGATGGTTTCCATGAACCAGGCCATCGTCTGCGAATTGGTGTTTACGTCGGGCGCCGGGATGTCGATCTCAGGGCCGATTATGGGGGAAAGTTCGGCTGCGAAGCGACGGGTTAGGCGCTCGATCTCGGGGAGGCTGTGCTGCTTGGGATCGACGATGACCCCACCCTTGCCACCACCGTAGGGGATGCCGACTGTGGCGCACTTCCATGTCATCCACATGGCGAGGGCCTTTACTTCGTCGAGCGTCACGTCCTGGTGGTAGCGGATGCCGCCCTTTGCCGGACCGACCGTTACCGAGTGTTGCACCCGGAAGCCTGTAAAGACGCGGTAGCTGCCGTCGTCCATGCGCACCGGAAAGTGAACGATAAGCTCGCGCTTGGGCTGGGAGAGTATCTGCTTCATCCCTTCGTCCAGGCCGAGCAGGTCCGCCGCAGTCATGAACTGCTCGACCGCTATCAGGTATGGATTCGGTTTCTCGTGAATTTCCTTTTCTGCCATTTTGTAGTCCTCCTCGTTGAGTCTATTGTTTGTATGATAATGACTGTACAGCGTGAAACGTGAAACGTGAGACGTGAGAGCAGATAAAGCAATCACGTTTCACGTTTCACGTTTCACGCAAAGAGTCCAATTTTCGCTTGAGCAATTCCCGCGTGGTGTTGACGTCTGCCTGGCGGCGAGTTGCTTCCATGATGGGGCCGAGGAAGGCGCCTAGCGCGCTCTCTTTGCCGCCGAGGTAATCGGCCACCGCTTTAGGGTTAGCCTGGATTGCTTCGTATAC
>JBDSDS010000004.1:0-4472 GCA_039920445.1 Chloroflexia bacterium | reverse complement strand
CCAGGAGGTGGAGGCGCAAGCGGAAGCAAGAAGAGATGAAACCTGAGGATGTAGGGGCGGGACCCGTGTGTCCGCCCTGTTGGTTAGCCGAGAAGATCGTGGTCAGCGAACAGGGCGGACCCATGGGTCCGCCCCTACTTTCTCTAAGTTGGGTTGGGTCCCTTGTGCTGAATGAAGAATTGATGGTTGGAGGCTACTTACGTTTTGGGGCAGGCATCCGCTTTGCCTGGGAAGTGACCGCCACGATACGCACAAACTCGCCCGGTTTGAGGGATGCGCCACCAACCAAAGCTCCGTCAATTTCAGGCTGAGAGATGAACTCGGCAATGTTCTCTTTGTTGACACTTCCGCCGTACTGGATGCGTATCTCCTGGGCGGCTGTATCGCCATGTAGATCGGCAACTTTGCGCCTGATCGCCCCGAATACCCTGTTTGCTCCCTCTCCGGTGGCGGGCTTGCCTGTGCCGATGGCCCATATCGGCTCGTAGGCTATCACGCACTTGTTTACATACTGCTGATCCAGCCCTTCAAACGCGGCAGTTACATGGCGCTCGATTATCTCCAGTGTGCGTCCTGCCTCATTCTCTTGAAGGTTCTCACCTACACAGATGATTGGCATCAGGTCGTGCGAGAGGGCTGCGTCTACCTTGCGGCGCACATCCTGGTCGCTCTCATGGAAATATTGCCTGCGCTCGGAGTGACCGAGGATCACATAATCGCACATGCTTTGCAGCATCAGAGGCGAGACTTCCCCTGTAAAGGCTCCCTGCTCTTCCCAGAACATGTTCTGCGCTCCAAGAAAGAGACTGGTGCCGTCGAACATATCGGCAAAGGTTTCGAGCGACACAAAAGAGGGGCAAATCACGATATCGACGTCCTCGATAGCATCAAGCTGTTCGAGCATGTTATCCATCAGATCGAACGCCTTTTCAGGCCCCATATTCATTTTCCAGTTGCCCGCGATAATAGGTCTGCGCATATTTGTTAGTGGTCGGGGGTCGGTAATCACGTTTCACGCCTTACTCTTCGTTTGATACTTCGTCCTGTCTATATCGGTTTCGCAGGTTGTCTAGAGAGAAGATACTTGGGATCAAGAAGATATGCACGGCCATCAGGAGGAGAACTGTATCTCGGATGACTGCTTCCGGTCCGGCCTTTTCGTTTTGGAGCCATGTGCCTACAGGACCGAGCATACCGACGAGCGCAAGGCCGAGGGGATTGCCGTCGGGTCCGGCGAAGCAGCCACAGTTTATGTCCAGGCCCCTCGCCCACGCCTGTGCGACGGCTACCAGGAAGACCAGCATGATTATACCGCTCAAAAGGGCAGAGAAGCGCAAGAAGAGACCGGCCAAAAGCCATACGCCCAACCCGATCTCGATCACAGGTAAGCCGACCGCCATTGCTTGCACCAGACCCTGAGGGAGTGAAAGCTCGTAAGAGTTGATGGTCGCCGCGAACGCCCCGGCTACTCCTAACTTGGTCAACCCGGACAGGAAGAAGATGACCCCCAGCGCCAACCTCGATATGAGCGTTGGGTAAGGGCCGGTCAGAAAGCCACGAACGCCCCCGGCCTGCCGTGCTGCCGTATCTTCGCTGACGATCTCCTCGTCCGCAGGCGCGGCAGTTCGTAATTCGTCCGCTGTTGTCGATATTCTTGCCATTGTCCTTCTCTTTTCTAGTCGCCTCAAACCATATTGCGTTCCGGCAGAGCCAAACATGGGAGCCTGGCCCTACCGGACCGTTCGTTATCTGCGCCTTGTTCCAGGAGTTCTTTGACCTACTGCTGGAGAGCTTTGTCCAACTCGGGGCCGAGCTTCGCGGCTGTTAATGGAGCATCCTGCTCGGCCAGGTACTTCCCGAAGATATTACCTGCCTTATCAACGATGAACACGGTCGGATAGTACTCGATGTTGAAGGCATTGGAGGCTTTCAGGTCGGGGTCGAAGAGCATCGGGTACTGCACGTTGAATGTATCGCGGAACCAGATCATGTCTTGCATCGTTATCGGAGGTTTGACGTCGGGCGGCTGGTAATCTTTGCCCCAGGGTGTCGCGCTGACCGCGTAGATTTGCACGCCTTTATCTTTGTAAGCGTCGTGCAGCTTGTTGAACTCCGGCGCATCAGCCTGGCAGTGAGGGCACCAGGGGGCCATGAACTCGACCAGCACGACCTTGCCTTTCTGGGCGCTCAACGAATGCTGTGTGTTATCGGTCGCAGGAAGGGTGAAATCAGGTGCGAGGTTGCCCGTTGTTACAGGAGTGCTACTAGCGGCCTCAGGGGGGACCCCGGCAACATTCGAGTTCGCAATTGTGCTCGGATTCAGCCCGCTCCAGATTACGGCTCCTATCACCAGGAGCAAGCCCAACGTGAGAGCGATATCCAGAGGCCGCAACTTGAAAGAGGTCTTCTTCTGCGGCATGGTTGCGCCCCGCCGAACTGTACTATTTGTGCTGCGGGCGGTGTTGGATGTTCCGCTCCCCTTTCCAGTGGGCGCAATAGTGGTTCGTGTGCTGGTTGTATTACTCTGGCCTCTCTGTGCTGGGTCGGACCGTGAGCCTGTGCTGTTTTTTCGTGTCGGTTGTTTACTCATTCTTTATGTAATTCCTTTCTGTTCGTTTAACGATTAATAGATGCCTAACTGGCGAGCACTGCTTACTTTTCCTTGTCTCTTAGTGCGGCCACCCCTGGCAGCGTCACTCCCTCTAGGAATTCCAGTGAAGCCCCACCGCCCGTTGAGATGTGAGTAACACAGTCACCCAACCCCATCTGCTCGATAGCAGCGACGGAGTCGCCCCCGCCGACAATGGTTGTCGCGCCAAACTGTGTGGCATCGCAGACTGCCTGCGCCACACCCAGTGTGCCCTCGGCAAAGGGTAGCATCTCGAACACGCCCATAGGGCCATTCCACACAACAGTTGATGCCTGCCGGATCACCTCAGCATATTCGGCTGAGGTTACAGGTCCGATGTCCAGAATGCGCCAGCCTGCCTGACTAATGTCCTCCGGCATCTCTCGAATACCGACGGTCTTGATTTCTGCATCTGCGCTGAACTCCGAGGCGATTATCAAATCCTTGGGGAGCATCACGCGCACATTTTGCAGTTCGGCTTTGCCAAGTAGGCTCTCGGCGTCCTTCACGCAATCTTCCTCAATGAGAGACTGCCCCACCGGGACTCCAATCGACTTGAGGAATGTGTTCGCCATCCCTCCACCTACTATTAACGTATCGACCTTACCTAGCAGGTTGCCGATAACGCCCATTTTATCGGACACTTTCGCGCCACCGAGGATCGCCACAAAGGGATGCTCAGGTTTCTCCAGCGCGCTGCCCATGATGTTGAGTTCGCGCTCCATTAGCAGTCCCGCCACCGAGGGCAGTTCGCTCGCCACACCTTCTGTCGATGCGTGAGCGCGGTGCGCTGAACCGAACGCGTCGTTCACGTAGATGTCAGCGAGTGCGGCCAACTGTGCCGCGAACTCCGCGTTGTTAGCTTCCTCCTCGGAGTGGAAGCGCAGGTTCTCCAGGAGAAGCACCCAACCCGGCTCAAGAGCAGAGGCCATCTCTCTCACCTGAGGGCCGACGCAATCCGTAGCAAACTTAAAAGGAACATAAGGGAGCAGTTCCTGGAGGCGCGTGGCTACGGGAGCCAGACTGTACTTTGGGTTCGTCTCTCCCTTGGGCCGTCCAAGATGCGACATCAGTATAATTGCCGCGTTATTTTCGAGTAGGTATTGTATCGTCGGCAGCGACGCCTGGATGCGAGTTTCGTCGGTGATTCGCAGATTCTCATCGAGAGGCACGTTGAAGTCTACCCGTACCAACACCTTTTTCCCCGCGACGTCGATGTCGCGTACCGTCATCTTATCCATGATACCTCACCGTAATTTGTAACGTCAATTTGATGCTCCCGCTTTTCGGAGTTTGTCTATACTCCTCGTTCGGCCATGTAGTTAGTCAAGTCAGCCACTCGACAGGAATAGCCCCATTCGTTGTCGTACCACGCCACGACCTTGATGAGGTTATCACCGATTACCATCGTGCTCAGACCGTCAACTATCGCCGAGTGAGAGTCGCCCTTGAAGTCCATGCTGACCAAAGGCTCTTCCGTAAAGTCGAGGATGTCTACCAGAACCCCCTGGCTTGCTTCAATGAGCGCACCATTGATCTCCTGCACCGTAGCGGACCTTTCGATCTCTGCAACAAAGTCGATGATTGAAACGGAGGGCGTCGGCACGCGCAGGGAGAACCCATCAAATTTGCCCTTCAATTCCGGTATCACGAGGGCGAGCGCCTTCGCCGCGCCGGTTGAGGTTGGGATGATATTGAGCGCAGCGGCCCTGGCTCGCCGCAGGTCCTTATGCGGCAGGTCAAGTATCTGCTGGTCGTTAGTGTAAGAATGGACAGTGGTCATCAACCCTTTAACTATACCAAAGCGGTTGAGTATAACCTTGGCGACCGGCGCGAGGCAGTT
>JBDSDS010000003.1:0-2830 GCA_039920445.1 Chloroflexia bacterium | reverse complement strand
TGTCATGCGCCCGACGACGGGCCAACTGCTCCGCCTGGTTGGGTGGAGTGTGACGTTGGCATTGAATTGGATCGAGCAGTACGTAACTAGGGCTACTTCCTGACACTAAGCCAATCGAAGGTAAAGGGACAATCAGGTACACACGGGCAACATTACGGAAGTACCTAAGCGCGACCTCGCATCAGCCCTGCTACCAAGTCTATCATGGTGGCTCGGAGTGAAGCGATTTGCCTGACTTTCTTCTCAGCCGGACGCACTGCCCTCCTGATATCGGCCTTTGGGCTATCTGGAAGTGGCATGAGTAAAGCTTTGGTTATTAACGGCAAAGGTCTATAAACCCTACTCTAGCGGACCTACTCAGTTGTTGCAACACAGCCCACAACCCGCTATCCACCAATTGCAACCGCCAGTCATAGTTCAAAATAACCTCTTCCAGGCACTGCTCCCCCAAATATTCGGCGCAAAATTTGGTGTATCAGATTCGCGTACACTATGGTATACTTGATGAAATCGGCGGGCTAATACAGGAATCTATCTGCCGACGCTAATTAGGTCATTATGATTGTGATTATTCACAATAACCATCATTTTGGACACCGTGTAGATGTTTTTCAAATAGCGGTTGGCCTTCCTCAATAGGAGACGCATTTGGAATCGGCGCTCACGAAAGCGGGTCAAGTCGAGCACGAAGATACATTCCTGGTGCAACGTCTGCAGGCGGGCGAGATGGCGGCCTTTGAGGCCCTTTTCTCGAAATACCAGGCGCAGATATACCGTACTGCTCTGGCCGTGACACGTGATGTAGGCGCGGCGGAGGAAGTTCTCCAGGACTGCTTCTATAAGACCTATATCAATGCGATGAACTTCACGGGTGAAGGCTCTCTCGCGCCGTGGCTGCACAGGGTGGCAGTTAATCTGAGCTGCAATGCGATCAAGAAGCGACGACTGCGGTTGGAACCGCTCGATGAGGTGGCCAAGGGCTATATTGCATCCGACCCTTTCCAGTCGCCGGAGACCCTGGCGGAGCGCGCCGAATTACGCGGCTCGATGCGGGCGGCGGTGGATGCGTTGCCTCTGAAGCACCGTGTCGTAATCACACTGCACTATTTGCAGGACTTCTCGTTGCCCGAAATCGCATATATACTTGATACCCCTGTCGGAACTGTCAAATCTCGTCTGCATCATGCGCGCAAAGCGATGAGAGCGCAATTAGAGGCCCAGGGGGCGCGAGGCTGGGAGAGCGCTTTCGATCCCGTCTGACCCCGCGCTTGCCGGCCCGGCACGATCCAAAATGTGGGTAGTGAGAAGACAGCCAACTGCTGTCTTCTTTTCTTTGCAGGCGTCTATCGGGAACACTTTTCGCACGCCGGCTGTAATCTTAGCAGACCCAGTCTGCGTTATGTATACTGAAACTTGATATAATAGATAGAAGCCACTGGAAGTACTGGCTCTCAGGTAAAGCCACCTGATTCCAAAGTATAATTGAGGTAAGCATGGCATTAGTTGATAATCATGATGAGAATAAAATGTCGGGTGACGGGCGACTTGTTCAGGAGATAGACGTGCGGGGTCTCGCCACCCGACTGGGTGAAAACGTAGAGCACGTTATCGTCGGCAAGCACCAGGAAGTACAACAAACTTTGATCGCGCTCCTCTGCCAGGGCCACATACTGATAGAAGATGTGCCCGGCGTTGGTAAGACAATTCTTGCCAAAGCGATAGCTCGTTCAATCGGATGCTCTTTCAAGCGAATTCAATTCACGCCCGATCTCCTGCCTAGCGATGTAACGGGTGTGTCGATTTACAACCAGAAGAACGGAGAGTTCGAATACCGCGCAGGTCCGATCATGGCGCAGATTGTTCTGGCCGACGAGATAAACCGAGCGACGCCCAAGACTCAGTCAGCGTTGCTGGAGGCTATGGAAGAGCGCCAGGTGACGGTAGATGGGGTGACATATCCCCTGCCGAGGCCCTTTATTGTGATGGCAACCCAGAACCCAATCGAGTACGAAGGGACGTTCCCTTTGCCGGAAGCCCAGCTCGACCGCTTTCTGGTACGTACCTCGCTTGGCTATCCGAGCCGCCTCGACGAGATTGAAGTGCTGAACAGACAAGAGCGAACGCATCCCCTAGCCGATCTGCAACAGGTTATAGAGGCGTCCGACCTTGCCGCCGCTCAGCAGGCGATACGTAGCGTCCATGTTGACAGGCTCATAAAGGAGTACATAGTGTCATTGGTGGACGCCACCCGCCGCCATGAGGACATATACCTGGGGGCCAGCCCGCGTGGCTCTCTCGGTCTGCAGATCGCTTCGCAAGCACGAGCGGCCATCGGAGGGCGCGACTATGTAATCCCCGACGACGTGAAAGCGCTAGCCGATGCTGTACTGGCACATAGGCTCATTCTCAACCCATCGGCTCGAATTCGTAGCGCCGATACACGCTCAGTGATTGCCGAGATCGTGCGTAGTACTCCGGTCCCTGGCACTGTACCTGTGCAGCCACGCCGCTAGCGAATTACGAATTACGGAAGTTACCGATCTAGTTATGAATTAGAAAGAAGCCAATCAATTCGTAATTCGTAATTTCTAATATTGAGGTTCGTTGTGCCCACTTTCCCTGGTAACGCCAATGCTTACCGGCTTGCCTTCTTCACCCTTGTTATTTACATAAGTGCGCTGACAGTTGGTTCGCGGTTATTCTTTTATCTTGCGTATGTGCTGGCCGCTGTTTTGGTGTCAGCCTTTATCTGGTCCCAGGTAAGTAGAAGAGGTCTGGCGGTACGCCGGATAGTTCAGCCTTCGACTGCCCAGGTTGGTCAGGTCATCCA
>JBDSDS010000002.1:0-5137 GCA_039920445.1 Chloroflexia bacterium | reverse complement strand
CGCCACCAACGCCGCTAGCAGCAATCCCTGCCAGAGGTGCGCAGGCTTCGAGCGTCGCAACACCACGGCCAGCGCCACCAGCAAACCGATTCCGGCAATCGCTATCGCCAACCCTTCATTCTTCGTGAATCCTGCTATCCCGAAGAAGAGAGCGGAGAGGCCGAAATTACTCGGACCCAGGTCGCGCAGCCAACGATATAGAAAAAGCGCGCCGTAAAGAAACAACACGGCCAGGGGTAATTCCGCGTACCCTACAAGCCCATCCGCCCCGTGGACCATCATCGCGGGCATACCGATCAGCACCACCAGGCCAACGAGCCGCGCCGCGTAGCCAGCCAGGTCTTTCAAGCCGAAGTACAGCCCTGCCGCCGCTGCGCCCGCCAGAAGGGGCCACCAACCCTTTGCGATTACCTCCTGGTCCCCTATCCATTCGTAGATGCGAGCAATTGACAAAGGCACAAACAAAGGGTAATCGAGATGGGCATAGACGGAATATTCCCGGTCTTGTAAGAAGATCAAGGGGATGGTGCCGTTCTGGTAGAAGACCCGCGCCTTGAAGATCCAGTCGACAAGGCCGTCCCACCCCGTCAGCGGCTGGGCGAGCGTCCGGCGCATCAAGCTCGCCGTCCAGAGCAAGATGATTGCGCCTCCCATCAATTCGATGATCATTCTTGCCCGTTCACGGCTATCTGAGAGTGTTTGCCTAAGATTGGGGAGAGCAAAGCCCTGCTGCTCTGCGCGCACCCGCCATGCGGCCACGCCTGCCACGGCTAACCAGGGTGGGGCCAGGGTAAGCGTGTTCCAGGGCAGGCCCACTTGAGCGAGCAGCAGACGCTCGGCTGCAATGAGGCCGTTGCCCACCAACCAGGCTGTCGGTATGAGCAATCCCAACGTCATCTTATGCCAGCACAGGGCAACCAGCAGCAGCATACCCGCAGCCATAGCCAATAGTTGGGAAGCAAGTAGTCCTATTATCAGTATCGATCTCCCGCTTTCGTTACTTTCCTTCTTGTTACTTGCCTTCTATTGCACGAGGTAAAGACAACCTTCTTCCGAGCAAATAACTTCCTTTAGAGTCTCTTTGAAGAGGTCAATGCGGGTTGCATTCTGGGGGCCGTAGGTGGCAACGCAGCCACCTTTGTGGGCGTCGAGGTCTGCGCGGCCAAACGGCTCATCGACTTCGATGGAGCGCACCCGGCGTGGGTAGAAATAGTAGTCACTGAGTTGATTGATTGCGCTTCCGTTGTTCAAAAGGAAAAACGGTTTGTCCTGGGGGCAAGTGGTGCGTGCGGTTTGGAGAAGCGCGTGGAAACTTGAGCTACTCAAGTGTTCGACACCGGTTGGGTCAGTACTGTTGGCTAGGGTCGCTTGCCGCTGGATACCCTGTAGCCACGACCCAACCACAGAATTTACAGAGAGAAGGCCCCACACGGCGATTACAGCGATAGCAATAGCAGCGCGTACCATATAGCCGGGGCTAAGGCGCTTGCGCCCCTGTGTGGTGGCGTCAGGCTGGGAACCGGTTGGGGAAGATAGAGGCGGCGGCAAAATCGTCTTCAGCACAGAGGGTCAAGCCTGCTGGCAATCCGTGTGGCTGATTATATCACCGCCTGAGCATGACCGTCAAACGTGATTAGACGGTAATACGAATTACGAATTACGAATTACCAGGCTCTCATACTAATTCAAAACAATAAAACTCTTGGCGTTCTTGGCGTCTTGGTGGTTCCGTCGTAATTCGTAATTGGTTACTTGAGGACCTGGACGTTATGCGCCGTGGTAACGACTTCGCCCTTATACCCGAATTGCACCCACACGCGGTACATACCGGCCTGCATGAAGGTATGCGTGAATTGTATGCCAGGACCGAAGCGAGCAGGGGGCGTGGGCATCACCATGCTTGCCATGTTCGACCCGCTCATGTCGCTTGACATTATTCCACCCGGTATGTCGCCGTGGGTGTGGGCGAACTGCCTTGTGTCGGTGCTGATGATTACGACGTGGCAGGGCGCGCCCAGGTAAGGCTCCAGGTCTGTTACAGGCTGCCCGTCTTTGCTCGCCGTGAGCGTGAAGGTGACTGGGGATCGGCGGCGTACCTTCTGGACGTTCGGGGTGAGCACTACCGATAACTCTCCTATTTCATGCTGAGTGTTCAGGTCGGGTGTAAGCGTTGGGACAGTCGCCTCAGCAGGGGCCTCAGCCGTAGAAAGTTCGTTGCGCTCGATTTGCATCGTGCCGTCCGAGATGAAGAACTCGTTGAAGAGTAGGTACTTGCCTGCTTCAGGTAAAGTGGTGTCTACTGTATAGCGTCCTTCCGCCTGGTGGGCAGGGTGGATGTGCGCGAACCGGCGCAGGTCGCTGCTCACTACGATCAGGTGCATTGGTTTCTCGTGGGTGATCGCCAGCCTATCAACGGTCACGGGACTGCCTGCTTTATCTTTGAGCCGGTAGGTGATGGCAAACGGGTTGCCAGGGTCAGGTTTCTCCGGTTGGGCAACCAGAGTTGAGATGAGAGGCCCGCCATATCGGGTAACAAGCCGCCCGCCTGAGCTACCCTCACCATGCTGGTGGTTATCTATTGAGCCACCCGCCGCAAGGTCGGCAGTGGGCGTAGGCGGGATGCCCGCGAGGGGATTGCCACAGCCTGCCAGCGTAAGGATAGGGAGAAACAAGAGTGCAAGCCGAAGGGCGTTCGGGCGTGGGAAAGGTAACATTATCCTTGATTGTAACACGCAATTATGGCAACAGGTAAGGCTTACGACATAAATATCACATGAAAGAGGCTCCCTTGGGAGGAGCCTCTTTTGTAGCGAGGTTTGATAGTTGTTACGGTGCAGTTATCTTGAAGTAACCGACAGCCACGCGCCGCGATGTGACACCTTCGAACGTTATGGCCCACACACCTGGCGGGAAGTTGCGTGCGGTGGTGAACGATACGCCGCCGGCCGCGCCTGAACCGTTGGCCTGCACCTGGAACGGCGCACCGAATACCGACTGGTCAGGTAGAGTTATGTACACACCTACGTTCTCGCCTGGCTGGAAGCCGGTGGCATCGAACGAGAACACGGTGCCTGCCGGTGCGCAGTTGCGAGGGCGGACCGTGACGTTATTGGAGGCAGGTACATTGGCGCATGGATCGCCAGTCGGTGGGGCCGCTGTCGGTGTTCCCTGTCCTGCACCAGCCTTCTGCACCAGCTTGAACCAGACTATTGATAGATTACTGGAGTCTTCACCCTGATAGCTCATAGCCCAGATGCCATAGAGAGGCACATCGAATTCGTCTGCTATCAGTTCGAGTAATGCTCCATCAATATAGTCTTCCAGGCGTCCATTGTGCTGGCCGACTTCGAGTGGCGCCGGGGTGCCGACAACGTCGCCGTTGGGTGCAGTGAACCAGAAGCTGATGTTCTCGTTCGGCCTGAAGCCGGTGACGACGATATCGAAAGTGGTATCGATGTCGCCACAACGCGGTGTAATTGTAGCGTTCCTGGCCTGGGGCACATCATTGTCTGTGCAGGCCGGGGCAGGTGGAGCCGTCGGGGGAGGAGTGGTCGGGGTCCTTCCTGGGACCGGGGCTGTGGGAGTGCCTACGGGTGGTGGGGTGCCCGATGGGCGTCCGGCATTCTTGTAGCGCCAGTCATAGTAGTGCTGGCCGATATTGCCGACTTGCACCTTGAAACCGGGCACGCCGTTTGGCACATAGGTAACCACCCGGCGCTCAAACGCCTGGATAAGCACGTCCTGCATCTGCCCCGCGATTTTGGTGCGCGCCCAGTATGCCTCGGATATCGGGAGGCCGCTGGTGTAGAACCAGGGGTCGGAGAGGCGGGCGGGGGCGGTCTGCCCGGTGGCCGGATTATATACAGGCCCCGTCTCGTTCAGGAACTCCCACATGATCTGCGGGACGTTATGCCTGGTCGTCTGGTCGAAGTAGGCTATGTTCACCTTTGGATAGCTTGCCTTGGTTGCATCATCGCCGACGGTGCCGTTGCGGGCGATAGTGGCGGTAGCTGGGAGGCCGACTTTCGAGTTGGCCTGCGTATTGCTGACGCTACGGAAGCTAATATAAGTCGGAGCATTGGCATCATCAGGGTCGGATGCGAGTGGGATGTCAGCGGAATAGCGGTCAACGAAGGTGGCGTTGCCGGTCTGCATCCTGCCGGAGATAAGCTCTACTGTGAGGAGGCCGTTGGTAACAAAGAAGGGGCTGTTCGGATCGGCGGCTGGATTGTTGATCTCCATGCGGCTTTTATCGAAGTACTGTACAAGCCGCCTCCCGCCCGCGCCTTCGATGTACTCTTCGTTAAGAGCAGGTGTGTTTGCCGTAGGCCCCCAGTACCACGAGCGCTGCACCTGGCCGGAGGCAACAGGTTTGTCGGTGCGCTCCCAGGTGCGCTGGAAGGCTGCGTGCGCGAAGGGTACCTGGCTGCTGGAAGCTGAGAAACTTTGCGGCGACAACCCGATAGCGGCTTCCCTGGCGCTCGACATTCCATTGTAAGATGAGTCTAATGCGCTGGACGATTGGAAGAAATAGCGATTTGCAGATGTTGTTGCCGCCGATGTCGTGCTGCCCCAACCTGCGAAAACGGGCATAATGAACGCCCCTGCCATCAAAAGCGGTAGGAAACGTCTGGACGTGGTTTTGTTCAAGCTCTTCTCCTTCGTGAATATACTAAGAAGCCGGTAGTCCAAACAATAAATACCGGCTGTCTACTCCTGAAGCGCCCATACAAAGAGAGGCTAGTTACCAAATTTATTTGGCCGCTTTGCCTCCCATCCGCTTTAGGAACCGAGGCGAAAAATGCTCGGTCCTACTAAACAGACTAGTGCCTAGTATAGCATAGCCATTACGCAAAGGCAATAGATTCGTATAAAGGGGAGTGGCTAAAAGATAAGATGTAATACTGTAGGGGCGGACTCACGTGTCCGCCCTTGCTTGGGGTGCGCTCATAGAGGGCGGACACGTGAGTCCTTCCCTACACCTGCCTTGTTCGCCACCCTATTACCATAGGGAGTGGCTAAAAGCAAAGCGAAGCAGTTAGAATAGAGGATAGAGGCATGAATGCAACAACACACCCACAATGTCCCAGGTATCCGAAATGCCAACAAAGCCGCTATGTAGTGAAAGCAGGCTCCA
>JBDSDS010000001.1:0-4192 GCA_039920445.1 Chloroflexia bacterium | reverse complement strand
GCGCGATGGCCTTCGAGTCCTCGATGAAGTCGCCGAGGTGGCTGTCTTCTTCCTCTCCTATCGGCGTTTCTAGCGAGATCGGGTCCTGGCTGATTTTGAGGATCTCGCGCACCTTGTCGGCGGGCATACCGACGGCCTCTCCCAACTCTTCTGGGGTAGGCTCACGGCTAAGCTCCTGCATCAGGCGGCGGGATGTCTTGATTACGCGGTTGATAGTCTCTACCATGTGTACCGGGATGCGGATGGTGCGCGCCTGGTCGGCTATCGACCGCGTGATTGCTTGCCTGATCCACCATGTAGCATAGGTAGAGAACTTGAAGCCCTTGCTGTAGCGGAACTTCTCAACAGCCTTCAGCAATCCCAGATTGCCCTCCTGCACTAAATCGAGCAGGTTCATGCCCCGGCCCGCGTACTTCTTGGCGACGCTTACCACGAGGCGCAGGTTGGCCTCGGCAAGGTGCTTATGGGCTGCTTTCGCGTCTTCGAGGATGCCCTTCCAATGGCGCTCAAGGTCGCCGTCGTAATGCAGGATAATGTCGGCCAACTCGCCGCCATCAGGCCAGTCGCCGGTATCATAAGCCGCCTGAAGTGGCTCAGGAAGCATGAACGAGGTGCTCACGGTGGTGCGTATTATGTCGGCCAGGCTCTCAGATGTAACGGCGTCGCGCACGGCCATTTTGCGAAGGAGAATAGGCTCGATGTTATCCGCCGGGGCGATAGCGGAGAGGAGTTCTCGGCGCGAGGCAGGGGGGTCCTGCTTGTACTGGGCAGTATAAATCTCCTGGAGGTTGGTCCAGTTCTGCACCAACGCCTCGTAAAGCTCCAGGCAGACGATTTCGGGGGGAGGCGCGAACCCATAATGCTCATCAAGCTCGGCAAGCCGCTTCTTGAGGCACTGGCCGCGCTCCATCCGCTTGGCAAGGGCTACCTCGTGGTCGGCACTGAGAAGCGACACGCGCCCTATCTCCCGCAGATAGAGACGCACCGGGTCATCGACGCCCACGCCCTCCATGTCGAGCACCACATCAACCTGCACTTCCTGGCGCTCGGCTTCTGCATGCATGGTCTGCATGTCGTGGCCATCATCCACCAGGTCCGCCAACTCTACAGCGTCCTCTAAAGGCACGATACCGAGATGGACCAGGTCCGCGCACAGGTCGTCCACCTGCAGCATCGTTATGTTCCCCTTGCTCTTTCTGGTAGAGTTTGTTTCCAGGCCGTTGAGCAGTTCTGCGTTCATACCCACCTTCTCCTCTCCTTTTACTCTAAACTCAATCAAATTTGCTCTAACTCTTCTCCATGATTCCTATCGTCAATTCATAATTCAAAACTCAAAATTCATAATTACGAAGCTAATCCCGGCTGTCCCGGAAAACCGTGCTCGGCTTCGGATTGTAATGCCGAAAACGGGAGAGTGACACAGCCAACAGGGGCAGCAGCTTGTCGACAGTCTCGTTGTCGCCTGCCTCCTGGGCCTCTTGCATCATAAACTGGCACTGTTGGAGCCACATCCGGTCGTTGTGCTGCCGTAATCGCTTCAGACGGGTCTCCACCTCATAGGGCAGCGCGAACCTGAAAAGCTCCGGCTCGCTGCGTACTTCGATGCGGGCGAAGTGGGGGGCAAGGGCAGAATCGAGAGCCTCCTGGACCGCGGCACGTATAGCAGAGCCAGCGATGTTAGTCTTGTCGCTCGTCGCTGCCAATGTTGCCAGGGCATCGTAGACCAGGCGGTTCTCCAGGCGGGTGAAATCCTCGGCCACAGGCGCACCCGCCATCCATGTCACCTGCGGGTATTTCAGGACGAGACTGAGCAGATGCTCCTCAACGGCTACAGATTGGTCAATAGGCTCTGCTGGGTTTTGGGTTTGTGGCTCTTGCCTACGATTCACCTTGCCGGGGCGGGCGCGGCCTACGGCTTCCTGTACGGCTTCTTCGGGTACGCGGAGGCGGGCGGCTATACGTTGCTCGTAGTGGGCGCGTTGGACGGCATCTCCGATCTCTCGGATGTAAAGAGCAATTTCCGCGACGGCGGCGCTTTTGCCGTGGGCGCTGGTTATGTCGTGCTTTTCGGCTACAACCCCTATCACGTGGTCTACCAGGGGCAGGGCTTCGTCCCTCAATTCTTCCCAGCGTTTCGGCCCACCTTCGGAGAGGAGAAGCTCGTCGGGGTCGGTGCCGCGGGGGAGTTGCATGATGCGTATTTCCGTCTCGGAGCGGCGCTCGACACCCAACATCCCACGCTCGCCTCGAATCGGTATGGCTATCTTCTCGGAGTGCTCCTGGATGACCTCGGAGCCTTTGAGGGCAGCAAGGTCGCCCGCGGTATCTGGGTCGAGGCAGAGGATGATCCGCTTGGCTATGCGCTTGAGCAGCTCGGCATGGCGGTCGGTGAGGGCTGTACCACACGTGCCGCAGACGTTACTCTGCCCGGACTGGTGGGCGATTACCACGTCCATGTAACCCTCGACGATTACCGCGCTGCCGGAGCGTTGAATCGGTGGGCGGGCGAGGTCGAAACCATATAGGATAGCGCTCTTGTCGAACACCGCCGACTGGGGCGAGTTCATGTACTTGGGCACCTGCCCATCTTCGAGAGCGCGCCCTCCGAAGCCTACGATGTCGCCCTTGTGGTCGCGGATCGGGAAGAGGAGGCGGTTGCGGAAGCGGTCGTAGTGCCCACCTTCGTCGCGCTCGGCCACAAGCCCAGCGTCTATAAGCTCCTGCGAGCTATACCCACGTGAGAGAAGATGGTTGCCGAGCGCATCCCACGAGTCGGGCGCGAACCCTATCTGGAAAAGCTCGATGGTCGATTGGGTTATGCCGCGCTTCTCGGCGTAGGCTCGTGCGGGTCCGGCGGCTGCATGGCTGCGGAAGAGGTTGTGGTAATAAGCAGAGGCCGCGGCGCATGCTTCCTTAAGGCGCTCGCGGGCGCGGTCCTGGACAACTGCCTGCTCGTTGCGCGGCTTTATCTCGACGCCCACCTTGCCCGCCAACTTTTCGAGGGCGCCCCTGAAATCAAGACCCTCGGTCTTCATAATGAAACTAAAAGCATCACCGCTCTCTCCGCAGCCGAAGCAGTGGAAAGAACCGTCCTTAGGGTAGACGACGAACGAAGGCGTCTTCTCGGAGTGGAATGGACAAAGACCTTTTACGTTGCGGCCTGCACGCGTGAGGCGCACGGTTTCACCGACGACATCCTGGATGTCGAGCCTCTGTTTTATTTCGGCAATAACGTCAGTGTCCATCTGCTTATAGAGCCTGTCTTCGGTTAGGGGTGCTTAGGAGATTCGAGGTCGGCAGCTATGTGGAAAAGTATGCTGCTGATAATCACTTAGTATAACTCAGGAATGAGCAATCTGTGTGTAGAGATTAGCGTGAGTTATGCACATTCACGGCTGGGGTGGCAAAAACGACGGGATATAGGCGCGAAACGTGAAACGTAATTTACCCACAAAACCATTTATTGATGCCCACACTTTGATCAGAGGCATAGCCCTATAGTACCGAGCCATAATAACACTTGTATGCCAGATAATATGCAGTATAATAAGCGCACGTATAAGGTTGGCGCGACACATTAACCCCAATTTATGGAGGCAAACGTATGATGCCATTGAAGAAACGGCTACCGCTATTCCTGGCAGCCATCATGGTCGCAGGCATGGCCCTGGCAATGGTGGCTGTAGCTCCGGCTGCCGCGAAACAGACCAAGCCTCCCAAGACTGAAACAAAGCAGCCCGCCGCTGTAGTGAGCGCTACAGGAAACCTTATCAAAGTGACAGCAGGAGACGATACACGTTACGCACTCCAGGACTCGGCAGGCAAAACTACCTATTACCTGGAAGCAGGGCCAAAGTGGTACTACGCGACAGGCG
This sequence comes from Chloroflexia bacterium, assembly GCA_039920445.1. GTDB lineage: Bacteria > Chloroflexota > Chloroflexia > QHBQ01 > JADMIH01 > JADMIH01. The sequence continues at coordinate 317 of JBDSDS010000001.1, read as the reverse complement.
CTCACCCGCTCGACAAATATGCCGGGCAGCAAGTGACGGTTACAGGCGTAGTGGAGCAACCGAAGGCCAACAAGCCGCCCAAGAACCCCAAGGCGAACCAGGCTCCTAAAACACCGCTCGATGCGCCAATGCTGGAAGTCTACACGGTCAACAACGATAAGATCAGGGACGCCGGCAAGCCGCCCTGGGCCGGAGGGCCAAAAAACAACCCGAACCACCCCGGCAACAACGGCAACGCAAATGGTAATGGCAAGGGTAAGGGGAAGGCGAACGCTCCCGGACAGAACAAAGATAAAGGCACCAAGCCCGTCAAACCC